>NZ_JAOTJD010000059.1:0-21066 GCF_042714595.1 Phenylobacterium ferrooxidans
GGCGCGGGACGCGGCCTCCAGCTCCGGCGCCCGCTCGGGCGCGGCGGCGATGGCGGCCTCCAGGGCCTCCAGGTCACCAGCCATGCGGCTGAGCGCCAGCTGGGCGTCCTCCACCATCTGGGTCTCGCGGGCCCGGTCGGCGTCGATGCGCGAGACATCGCCGGTCAGGCGCTCCACCTCAGCGGCCAGGGCCTCGCCCTCCCGCTCCAGCCGGTCCCGGTCGATGGCCAACCGGTGCAGCACGGCGGCGGCGATGGTCTCGGCCTCTCGCAGCGGCTTGATCTGCTCCTCGGCGGCGGCGGCCCTGGTCGTGGCGGCGGCGGCCTCGCGGGCGGTCTCCTCCACGGCGCGGATAGCCTCGGCGGCTTCGGCCTGCAGCCGCTCGGCCGCCCCGCGCGCCTCGTTCCAGCGGGCGTAGAGGACAGCGCCCTGCAGGGCCCGGATCTCCGCCGACATCTTCTTGTAGCGGTCGGCCTGCCGCGCCTCGCGCCTCAGCCGGTTGAGCGCGCTCTCCAGCTCCTTGGCCACGTCCTCCAGCCGGGTGAGGTTGGTCTCCGCCGCCCGCAGCCGCAGTTCGGCCTCATGGCGGCGGGTGTGCAGGCCCGAGACGCCGGCTGCCTCCTCCAGGATCATCCGCCGGTTCTGCGGCTTGGCGGCGATCAGTTCGGAGATCTGCCCCTGGCGCACCAGGGCCGGAGAATTCGAACCGGTGGACGCATCGGCAAAGAGCAGCTGCACGTCACGGGCGCGCACCTCGCGGCCGTTGATCCGGTAGGTGGAGCCCTCGCCCTTGTCGATGCGGCGCACCACCTCCAGCACCGGATGGTCGTTGAAGGCCGAGGGCGCGCGGCGGTCGGCGTTGTCGATGGTCAGCGTCACCTCGGCATGGTTGCGCGAGGCGCGCCCGCCGGAGCCGGCGAAGATCACGTCGTCCATACCGCCGGCCCGCATGGCCTTGGCGGAATTGGCGCCCATCACCCAGCGCAGGGCTTCCAGCAGGTTCGACTTGCCGCAGCCGTTGGGTCCGACGATGCCCGTGACTCCGGGCTCGATGCGGAACTCGGTCGCATCGACGAAGGACTTGAAGCCCGAAAGGCGAAGCCGCTGGAAGTGCACTGAGGTGCGGGGCCCTTCCTACTTCTTGGCTTGGGCGGCGGCGATGGCGGCGTCGAACTCGGCCAGGGTGGCCTCGCCTTCCTTGAGCTTCTCGCCATTGATCAGGAAGGTCGGGGTCGAGCTGATTTTCTCGTCGCGGGATGCCTTCTCGACGCGGTCATTCAGGGCCTTGAGCGCCGTCTCGTCGGTGATGCAGGCGTTGAACTGCGGTTCGGTCATACCCGCCGACTGGGCCACCCGCAGCAGGACGCCGCGCATGTCCCCGGTGGTGAACATCTCGTTCTGGGCCTTGAACACGGCGTCGAGGACGCTGAAATACTTGTCCTTGCCGGCGCAGCGGGCGGTCAGGAAGGCGGCGGCGGCCACCTCCACCGGCGGGGTCAGAAACTCCTTGAAGGTGTAGTGCACCTTGCCGGTGTCGATATATTTCGCCTTCAGAGCCGGGAAGACCTCGTTGTGGAAGGTGGCGCAATGGGTGCAGGAGGCCGAGGCATATTCGGTGATCTTCACCGCCGCCTTGGGGTCGCCCAGGGTCATGTCGGCGGCGTCGGTCTTGGCCCCGCCCTGGGAACAGCCGGCGAGGGCGAGGGCGCCCAGGGCGACGACGACGAGGAGGCGACGGCTGAAGTTCGGCATTTGAGCCCTCTACGGAATTCCGAATGAAAGATTAAAGCGCGATTCCCCCCAGGCCGGGGGCAAAGTCAACGGGTGCGTCGATCGCGCAGCACGCCCCGACCCAAGCTCAGCAATGCGGCCTTCAGAGGGCCGTCGGGCTCGGCGGCCAGGCTGGCGGCTAACTCGGCCTCTTTTCCAGCGTCCAGCGGGGGCAGGGGGCGGCGCACAGGTCGCACGCTCTCCGGGTTCACATTGCGCAGCGGCCCTTGGACGATCCGCAGCTTGTTCACCGCGCCTGCCCCCAGGAACAGGTTCACCCGGGCCACGATCTCCGGCGCCTGGTGCTGGATCAGGGCCGCGGCGGCCCCGGCCACCCGGATCTCCAGGGCGGCGGGCTCGCCCGCCTTCACCTTCGACAGCTTCACCGGCTCGGTGCGCTTGGCGATCTGCTCGCCGACGATCTCCTTCCAGCGCGCCTGCAGGGCGCCCGGCCCCTGGCCGAACCGTGCGTCCAGATCCTTGAGCAGCTTGGACAGGCCACGCCCCGCCGCCGGCGGCGGCCGCCGCTGCGGCCGCGTCCGCTTCCGCGACAGGATAAAGGCCGCCTCCGCGGCGGTGGGCAGGGGACGCTTGGGCATGGGCGCAGCTTACAGCGCCGGAGCCCCGTCGGTCACCAGTCCGAAGAGGTTCGTGGTTCTCCTCTTCCCGCCCGCCTTGACGCCCCCGTCCCCAGGTCGCAATCACCGGCCCCAACAACCGGGGGGCCGAAACCATGTCCGACACCAAGCCAGCGGCCTCGCACCGCCGCATCCTGGCCGCCAGCCTGGTGGGGACGGCGGTCGAGTTCTACGACTTCTACATCTACGCCACCGCCGCCTCCCTGGTGTTTGGCAAGCTGTTCTTCCCCGTGGCCTCGCCCTCGGCCCAGTTGATGAGCGCCTACGCCACCTTCGCGCTCGCCTTCTTCGCTCGGCCCCTGGGCGCCGCCGTGTTCGGCCACTTCGGCGACCGGCTGGGGCGCAAGTCGACACTCGTCGCCTCGCTGATGCTGATGGGAGGATCCACGCTCGCCATCGCCTTCCTGCCCACCTACGCCCAGGCCGGCTGGGTCGCGCCCTTCCTGCTGTGCGTGCTGCGCTTTGGCCAGGGCTTCGGACTGGGGGGCGAGTGGGGCGGGGCGGCCCTGCTGGCCGTGGAGAACGCGCCGCCTGGCTGGCGCGCCCGCTTCGGCATGTTCCCCCAGCTCGGCGCACCAGTGGGCTTCGTCGCGGCCAACGGCCTCTTCCTGCTGCTGGGGGTGCTGCTGACGCCGGAGCAGTTCCTGGCCTGGGGCTGGCGCATTCCCTTCCTGCTCAGCATCGTTCTGGTGGGCGTCGGCCTCTGGGTCCGGCTGAAGCTTACCGAGACCCCTGCCTTCGCCGAAGCCATGAAGGAGGCCCCGCCCGCCAAGGCGCCCCTGGGCGAGCTGCTCAAGAACTATCCGCTGCAGACCCTGGCCGGCACCTTCGCCGTGGTCTGCTGCTTCGCCATCTTCTACCTGACCACCGCCTTCGCCCTGGGCTATGGCACGACCAAGCTGGGCTACAGCCGAGAGACCTTCCTGGGGGTGCAGCTCGGCGCCATCGGCTTCATGGCCATCGGCATCATCGCCGCCGGCTACTGGGCCGACGCCACCAGCCCCCGCCGGGTCCTGATGGCCGGCTGCATCGCCACGGTGGCGGGGGGCTTCCTGCTGGCTCCGATGATGGGGTCCGGCTCGCTCTGGCTGATCTGGGGCTTCCTGTCCCTGGCCCTGGTCATGATGGGCCTGGTCTATGGACCCCTCGGCGCCTTCCTGCCCGGCCTGTTCCCCGCGCGCGTCCGCTACACCGGCGCGTCGGTGGCCTTCAATGTCGGCGGCATCCTGGGCGGCGGCCTGGCCCCCATGATCGCCCAGGCCCTGGCCGACCGGGGCGGTCTCGTCCCGGTGGGCTACTATCTCAGCGGCGCGGCCCTGATCAGCCTGACCGCGCTGTTCTTCCTCAAGCGCCAGGCGGAATGAATCCCGAGGTCCTCCGCGCCAGGCTGCTGGCCTGGTACGACGACCAGGCGCGCGACCTCGCCTGGCGGGTGGGGCCTGCGGGCGGCCGGGCGGGTGTGCGCCAGGACCCCTACCGGGTCTGGCTGTCGGAGGTGATGCTGCAGCAGACCACCGTGCCGCACGCCACGCCCTATTTCCTCAAGTTCACCGCTCGCTGGCCCACCGTCACGGCCCTGGCCGCCGAGCAGGACGGCGAGGTCATGGCCGCCTGGGCGGGGCTCGGCTACTACGCCCGCGCCCGCAACCTGCTGGCCTGCGCCCGGGCCGTGGCCAACGACCACGGTGGCGTTTTCCCCGACACCGAGGAGGGGCTGCGGGGCCTGCCGGGGCTTGGCCCCTATACCGCCGCCGCCGTGGCCGCCATCGCCTTCGATCGGCCCACCAATGTCGTGGACGGCAATGTCGAGCGGGTCATCTCGCGGCTGTTCGCGGTCGAGGCCCCGCTGCCGGACGCCAAGCCGGAGCTGAAGCGGCTGGCGGAGACCCTGGTGCGTGATGAGCGGCCCGGTGACTGGGCCCAGGCCCTGATGGATCTGGGCGCGACGATCTGCAAGCCGAAGTCGCCGCTCTGTGGTCGCTGCCCGGTGGCTCTCGACTGCGCGGCGCTCGCCACCGGAGCGCCCGAGACCTATCCGCGCAAGACCGCCAAGGCGGTGCGGCCCCACCGCAACGGCGTTGCCTATGTGCTCACGCGTGGCGACTTGGTGGCGTTGGTCCGTCGGCCGCCGAAAGGCCTGCTGGGCGGCATGCTGGCCCTGCCCACCAGCGACTGGCGCGCCGACCCGTTCGGCGATGAGGAGGCTCGCGCCTCAGCCCCCGCCCACGCGGCGTGGCGCCATGTCGGCGAGGTGGAGCACGGCTTCACCCACTTCACCCTGGCCCTGAAACTGCTCCGCGCCGAGGGCGACGCCGAGGGCGTGATCTGGTCGCCGCGGCGCGATCTGGATGGCTTGCCCAGCGTGTTCCTGAAGGCGGCCAGGGCGGCGCTGAACAACCTGCTCTAGACGCCCTTCCCCATCGAGGGCGAAGGCTATCGATGTGGTCAGACCTTGCCGGCCTCCGCCTTGGCCTCCGCCACCGTCGCGGCCCGGGGGAACAGGAAGGTCAGTGTGATCAGCGCCGTCAGCGACATGGCCAGCGCCGCGGCCGGGATGGCCGGCACCCCGTAGGTGGCAAGGGCCGCGCCGCCCACGGTCGAGCCAAGGGCCTGACCCACCGAGATCACCGAGCCGTTCAGGGCCAGGGCCACGGGGGCGCCGCCGGTGGCCTGGATCAGGCTGGATTGGATAACCGGGGTGATCGAGAACAGGGCCGTGGCCGCCAGGAAGATCCCCAGCGCCACCAGGGTCGCGCTCGGCCAGCCGTCGGGCAGGACATGGTGGGTGGCGGCGAAGTGCACGCTCATGGCGGCGGCCTGGATCATGAAGCCCTGCAGGATCCAGGACCGGCCGGCGGCCCGGTCGGCGGCCCGCGCCCCCAGCCACAGGCCCGCGATGGAGCCCACCCCGATCATCGCCTGGAAGGCGCCGACGCCGGCGCCCGTGACGCCGGCCCCGACCCGCACGATGGGGGCGATGTAGAGGTTCAGCGTCATGTTGGCGGCGAAGGTCAGGAAGGTGGTCAGGTAAAAGGGCCAGATGATCGGCAGCAGCACTTTCACCGTGTCGCCGCCGCCCTCGCGCTTCGGCGGCGCCGGCACCTTGGGCAGGAAGAACACCACGGCGGCCAGGGCGAACAGGGACAGGCCGGCGGCGAACAGGAAGGTGGCTCGCCAGTCGAAGACCGAGCCGATGATGCTGCCCATCGGAATGCCCACCACGAAGGCCAGGGTCATGCCCCCCGAGACCATGGCCAGGGCCGAGCCGCGGCGCTCGGGTGGAACCAGGGCCGCGGCGGCCACGCTGGCGGCGGGCCCCGACATGGCGCCGGCCAGGCCCGCCAGGGCGCGCAGCACCATCAGCACCTCGAAATTCGGCGTCAGCGCGCAGGCGATGTGCAGGGCGGCGCCCAGGGCCAGGGCCGTCATCACCATGATCTTGCGGTCCACCCGCGCGAACAGCCAGGCCGCCACCGGCCCCAGCACCGCCGAGGTCAGGACGAAGACCGTCTGCAACTGGCCGGCCACGGCGGTCGTCACCCCCAGGTCGGCGGCGAGACTCTCCAGCAAGCCGGCGAAGATGAAGGCTCCCGACCCGAAGGCGAAGGTCACCAGGGTCAGGACGTAGATACGCGGGTTCATGGACCCGAGCTTAACCGCCGACGTACCGACCGCCAGACAAAATGGACGGCGGCCGGGTGAATTGGAGTCAGGCGGCCAGCTGCGCCATGGACGAACGCATCTTCATCCGCAGCACATCGATCGGGGCCAGGCCCTTGTCGGTCTTGAAGTGCCAGTAGGTCCAGCCGTTGCAGGCCGGCGCCGACTGGATCATGGCGCCCACCTTGTGGATGGAGCCGGCCATGTCGCCGATCACCAGGCTGCCGTCGGCCCGCACCCGGGCTGAGCGCTCGCCCTTGGAGCAGTAGAGAGTGTCGCCGGGGCGCAGCATGCCCGACTCCACGATCTGGCCGAAGGGGATGCGCGGTTCCTGGCGCTTGGAGCCCATGGTCTCCAAGTCGGCCTCGGTCAGGGGGATCACCTTGGCGATCCGCTCGCGGGCCAGGGTCGCGTACTGCTCCTCGCGCTCCAGGCCGATGTACTTGCGGCCCAGCTGCTTGGCCGCCGCGCCCGTGGTGCCGGTGCCGAAGAAGGGGTCCAGGATGATGTCTCCCGGCTTGGTGGACGCCAGGATCACCCGGCGCAGCAGGGCCTCGGGCTTCTGGGTCGGGTGGGCCTTGACCCCGTTCTCGTCCTTCAGCCGCTCCTCGCCGGTGCACAGCGGGAAGGTCCAGTCCGACCGCATCTGCAGGTCGTCATTGGCCATCTTCATGGCGTCGTAGTTGAAGGTGTAGCGGCGTGAGCCTCGGCCCTTGGCGGCCCAGATCAGGGTCTCGTGGGCGTTGGTGAAGCGGGTGCCCTTGAAGTTCGGCATCGGGTTGGACTTGCGCCAGACGATGTCGTTCAGGATCCAGAACCCCAGGGTCTGCAGGATGGCGCCGACCCGGAAGATGTTGTGATAGCTGCCGATCACCCACATGGCGCCGTCGTCCTTCAGGACGCGCTGGCACTCGCTCATCCACTCGGTCGTGAAGCGGTCATAGGTCTCGAAGCTGTCGAAGCGATCCCACTCGTCGTCGACGGCGTCGACCTTGGAGTTGTCGGGCCGCAGCAGGTCGCCGCCCAGCTGCAGGTTGTAGGGCGGGTCGGCGAAGACCAGATCGACGGACTTCGACGGGAGCTTCTTCAAGCTCTCGATGCAGTCGCCCAGGATGACCGTGTTGGTGGCAATCGCGCCCATGTCCGCCTCGCTTCTAAGGAGACGGAATCCTGAGTCATCGTAGTGAAGGGTAGGTGTCCAAACGTGGTGAACGGAGCGTTAATCGATCAATTCAACCACTTAACCCACGCGCCGTGCGGGTGGGTCTGGGCCAGGACCCGATCTTCACCGCCCGGCCAGAGTGTGAGGCGAACCTCCATGCCCGACAGTTTCTCCGGCGGCGGCTCCATGCGCAGCCAGGCGAAGGGGGCCCCGGCGGTGGCCTGGGCGCCGTGGTCGGCGATGACCCGGGCCAGGGCCGCCTGGCTCTCCGGCGGCATGTATTGCCAGAAGACCGAGTGGTAGAGGACGGTGACCGCGCCCGCCTGCGGCGCTGCGACGCGGGCGCTCCAGGCCACGGCGTCGGCGGCCTCCACGTTGACCCCTAGCGAGAGGGCCAGGTCGATGGCGGCGCGGATACGGTCGAGCCGCTCGAACTGGTCGGGCCAGATATAGGCCAGCAGCCGGCGCCGCTGGATAGGGTCGGTCAGGTCGCCGGGCCGGCGGTCGCAGGCGGCGCGTTCGATGACCTCGACGCGGGCGTCGACCGCCGGGGCTGAGCCGGTCCACTCGGTCTCCATCGTCACGCGGGCCGCCGGATCGCCCCATGCGATGTCGCCGAACCGGTAGCGGAATCTCTCCCAGTTCAGGTTCAGCCCGGCGCTGGCCGCCACCTCGAAGGCGCGGATCGGCAGGCCGGTCTCGAAGGCGATGGCGAGGAAGCCCGGCGCCAGGCAGGCTGACCGGCGGACCTCGTTGGTCTGCGGCTCGTGGGTCATGAAGGCCGCCAGCCGGTCTTCATGACGGATGATCGCCGACCGCGCGGCGATCCAGGCGACCGCCGGGTCGGCGTCGCGTCCGGGCTGCGGATAGGTCGCCGCGAGGGCCGGATCGTCGCCACTCAGCACCAGGTCGTGGAGCGATCCCAGGAGCCGGAGGCAGACGGCGTCCCCGACCAGCTTGCGGTAGTCGGTGGTGGCCCAGGGCGCCAGCAGGGCGGTGACCGGGCCGCCGGCCTGCAGGTCGTCGGCCGCCAGGGTCAGCAGGTCGCCATGGAAGGGGGAGCCGAGGACGCGGCAAGAGTTGGCTTGGGCGAGGAAGGCGCGGGTGAGATCGGGATTGTCCATGACCGCGTGGTCCCGCCGGAGCGGGAGGGGGTCAATCTTGATTCAGCAGATCAAGCTCGCCGTTCACCAGTTCGCCCATCAATGCCAGCTTCACCGGCGCCCAGCCCATCCGGTGGATCTCGCAGGGGCCGAGCGTCCGCAGGGCCTCGACGTGGATGGGGGCGTGATAGCCCTTGTGGGCGGCGAAGCCGTAGCCGGGATAGAGGCCGTCCATTTCCTGCATGAGCCGGTCGCGGGCCACCTTGGCGAGGATCGAGGCCGCGGCGATGGAGCTGCTGATCGCGTCACCCTTGATCACCGTCTTGATGGGGCAGGGCAGCTTGAAGCGGTAGTTGCCGTCCACTAGGGCGAAGGCCGGCTCCACCGCCAGCTCGCCGATGGCGCGGCACATAGCCAGGCCCGCAGCGTGCAGGATGTTGAGCTCGGCGATCTCCTCGACACTGGCGAAGCCCACCCCCCAGGCGACGGCCTTGTCCTTGATCTCCAGCTCGAGGCCCTCGCGCTGCTTGGCGGTCAGCTTCTTGGAATCGTTCAGTCCCTTGGGGATCTTGCGGGGATTGAGGATGACGGCGCCGGCGGAGACCGGTCCGGCCCAGGGCCCACGTCCGGCCTCATCCACACCGCAGACCGGCCCGGGGCAGGCCCTCTCCAGCAGCATGTCAGGTCCCTTGGCCATCAGGCGCTCATCCTGGCGACGGGCCCGTGGCGGTGGCAACAGGTGAGGTGGTCGTTGACGAAGCCGGTGGCCTGCATGAAGGCGTAGACGATCACCGGGCCCACGAACTTGAAGCCCTTCTGCTTGAGCCCCTTGGACATCTGGACGGCGACCTCGGTCTGGGCCGGCACGTCGCTGATGGCCTCCCATCGATTGTGGATCACCCGGCCATTGGTGAAGCTCCACAGGAACTGGGAGAAGTCCTCACCCGCATCACGCATGTCCAGATAGATGCGCGCGCCGTTGATGGCGGCGTCGATCTTGGCGTTGGACCGCACGATGCCGGCGTCGCCCATCAGCCGGGCGCGATCGGCCTCGCCGAAGCGGGCGACGATCTCCGGATCGAAGTCGGCGAAGGCGGCGCGGAAGGCGTCACGCTTCCTCAGGATGGTGATCCAGGAGAGCCCGGCCTGGAAACCGTCCAGCACCAGCTTCTCCCACAGGGCGCGGGAATCGTATTCCGGCACGCCCCATTCCGTGTCGTGATAGGCCTCGTACAGGGGATCGCCCTGCATGCCGCGCCAGCCGCAACGAATCGGTTCGGAACTCATGGCCGATCTTTTCGCAGGCGCGGCGGCGGCCGATCAAGCGGGACCGAAGCAGATGGCGTTCGAAGGCTTCAACCTGTCGCGGGTGGATGTGGGGGAGGCGACCCTGCGGGTTCGCCACGGCGGCTCGGGGCCGCCGCTCCTGCTGCTGCACGGCTACCCTGAGACCCACATGATGTGGAGCCGGGTGGCCGACGACCTGGCCCGTGACTTCACGGTCATCGCGCCCGACCTGCGGGGCTACGGCGAGAGCACCGCTCCGGCCACCACGCCCGACCACGAAACCTATTCCAAGCGCGCCATGGCCAGGGACGCCGTGGCCCTGATGCGCCACTTCGGCTTTGACCGCTTCAACCTGGCTGGCCACGACCGGGGCGGGCGGGTGGCCTACCGCCTGGCCCTCGATCACCCCGATGTTCTGCTGAAACTCTCGATCCTCGACATCATCCCCACCGCAGACGTCTGGAAGCGGGCCAACAAGGCCTTCGCGCTCGCCTACTGGCACTGGTCCTTTCTGGCCCAGGCCCATCCGTTCCCGGAGACGGTGATCGGCGCCGACCCGGAATACTTTCTGTTCCGGGGCTCGCGAGGGATGTTCGATCCCGCCGCCTATGCCGACTATGTCCGCTGCCTGGCCAACCCGGCCATGGTCCACGCCATCTGCGAGGACTACCGGGCCGGCGCCTCCTACGACGTGGCGGCGGACGAGGCCGACCGAGGCAAGACGAGGATCAAGGTCCCGGTCCAGGTGCTGTGGGGTTCAAAGGGCGCGCTGGCCGCCTGGTACGATGTCCTGGCGATCTGGCGGGACTGGGCCGACGACGTCCAGGGCCATGCCATCGAGAGCGGCCATTTCATTCCCGAGGAGAACCCGGCGGAGACGCTCAAGGCGCTGCGGGCCTTCTTCCTCTAGAGCGGCAGCCAGTCCGGCCGATCCACCTGCACCGTCTTGCCATCCACGGTCAGCTCGCCGTCGATGCGATCCAGCCGAACCAGGGCCATGGCCCGGCCATCCTGCCCAGACAGCACCTCCCCGGCCCGGCGGTCGCCGGTCAGCACTTCGGCCTCGAAGGCCGGCGCCGCGCCGTCAAAGGTCAGCGGCAGCATGCGGTTCTTGATCTGGCCCCGGCGCTTCATGCGCGAGGTGGTCTCCTGGCCGACGAAACAGCCCTTGTGGAAGTCGATGCCATTCAGCAGGTCGAAATTGGCCTCGATCGGATAGGTCTTCTCGCTGCCCCAGTCGGCGGGCCCGGGGACGCCGAGCGCCAGGCGGTGCGCGTCATAGGCGGCCTCATCGACCTCAGCGGCGCCGGCGGGGACAGCCACGCCGTAGCTGCGCCAGCCCAGGGCCGCCAGTCGAGGATCGGCCATCCACCCCTGTGGCGTATCCTGCCCGCCGAACAGCACCGATACCGGTGTCTCGTCCGTCGCGATGGTCACCTTGGCTCGCAGGCGGTACATGGTCAGGCGCAGGATTAAGGCCGCGCGATGCTCGGCCTCCACGTCCAGCCAGGCGCCGTCCTCCCGCCCCACCACGAACAGGTCGAACAAAAGCCGTCCTTGCGGGGTCAGCATAGCTCCGAAGCGCAGTTCACCAGGCTGGAGCGTTTCCACATCCTGGGTGATGAGACCCTGTAGGAAGTCTCGCCAGTCCTCGCCGCCGAGGGCGATCAGGGCGCGGCTCTTCAGAACGGCGTAGGAGTGGTCGGTCGTCATGGGTGGAAGTTAGGGATGGCACGGGTGGAGCGCCAGCGCCGGGACGCCTATACAGGGGCGATGACCCCCGGGTCCTTCCCGATTCTGTTCATCACCGCCACGCGGATTGGCGACGCTGTGCTCTCGTCCGGGCTCATCCGCAAACTGCTGTCCGAAATCCCGAGCGCGAGATTCACCATCGTCGCAGGCCCAGTGGCCGCGCCGCTGTTCCTCGACGTACCGAACCTCGAGCAGATTATCGTTTTTGAGAAGGCCAAGGACGGCCGTCACTGGTTCCGGCTGTGGCGTCAGGTCCGCAAGCGCCACTGGGGCCTGGTGGTGGACCTGCGTGGCTCGGCCATCTCCGGCTTCCTGAAGCGCGACCGGCGGGCTGTGTTCAAGCGCCCGCCCACGCCGGTGCACAAGGTGGTGGAGGCCGCCCGCGTCCTGCAGATCGAAGACGATCCCCCCGCCCCCTACCTCTACACCTCGCCCGAGACTGAGCAGATGGCGGCCGAACTGACCGCCGGCGAGGGGCCGATCCTGGCGCTCGCCCCGTCCGCCAACTGGGTCGGCAAGACCTGGCCCATCGAGCGTTTCGCCCAGACCGCCATCCAGCTGCTGGGCGACGAGGGCCCGCTGGCCGGGGCGCGGCTGATGGTGCTGGGCGGTCCCGAGGACGCCCAGGCGACACAGTCCCTGCGCAATGTGGTCCCCAAGAGCCGCTTCATCGACCTGGTGGGGAAGGTGGACCTGCTCACCGCCCATGCCTGCCTGAAACACGCGCGTCTGTTCATCGGTAATGATTCGGGCCTGATGCACATCGCCGCCGCGGCCGGCGTCCCCACGGTCGGCCTGTTCGGACCGTCGGATGAGAGCCTCTACGGCCCCTGGGGCGCCGACACCCGGGTCGTCCGAGGCCCTCGTGATTTCGCGACCATCGCGGCTGTTGACCCTGGCTTCCAGCAGGCGCTGTGTCACATGATGGACCTCCCCGTCGACACCGTGGTCTCCACGGCGCGCGACCTGCTGGCGAAGACAACCGGGACAAGATGAGCGAGACCTACGACCTGATCATCCGGGGCGGCGAAGTGGTGAACCACGCCGGCCGCGGCCTTTCCGACGTCGGCGTGCGCGGCGGCAAGATCGTCGCCATCGGCGACCTGTCGCCGGCCTCGGCGGGCGAGGTGTTCGACGCCAAGGGGCTGGCGGTCCTGCCGGGCGTGATCGACACCCAGGTCCACTTCCGCGAGCCTGGCCTGGAGTGGAAGGAGGACCTCGAGAGCGGGTCTCGCGCCGCCGTCCTGGGCGGGGTCGTGGCCGTGTTCGAGATGCCGAACACCGAGCCCACCACCACCGATCCCGACTCCCTGGCCGACAAGCTGGCGCGGGCCAGGCATCGCATGCACTGCGACCACGCCTTCTATGTCGGCGGCACCCACGAGAACGCGGTCTTCCTCGGCGAGCTGGAGCGTCTGCCCGGCTGCTGCGGCATCAAGGTGTTCATGGGCGCCTCCACCGGCAGCCTGCTGGTGCAGGACGACGCGGGCATCGAGCAGGTGCTGCGCCACGTGAACCGCCGCGCCGCCTTCCACTCCGAGGACGAGTACCGCCTGGCCGAGCGCCGGCCGCTCGCCCGCACCGGCGACTGGACCAGCCACGAGGAGGTCCGCGACGCGGCCTCGGCGCTGGAGTCCACCCACCGCCTGGTGCGCATCGCCAAGGCGCTGGGCAAGCGCATCCACGTGCTGCACGTCACCACCAAGGAAGAGATGGTCTTCCTGGCCGCCAACAAGGACGTCGCCAGTGTCGAGGTCACGCCTCAGCACCTGACCCTGACGGCGCCCGAGGCCTATGAGCGGCTGAAGGGCTACGCCCAGATGAACCCGCCGATCCGCAACAAGCATCACCAGGACGGCCTGTGGGACGCCCTGGCCGCCGGAGTCGCCGACGTGCTGGGTTCCGACCACGCGCCCCACACCAAGGAAGAAAAGGCCCGGCCCTATCCGGCCTCGCCCTCGGGCATGCCGGGCGTTCAGACCCTGGTGCCAGTGATGCTGACCCACGTCGCCAACGGCCGCCTGTCCCTGGAGCGCTTCGTGGACCTCACCAGCCACGGCGCCAACCGCCTGTTCGGCATGGCCGACAAGGGGCGGCTGGCGGTCGGCAACGACGCCGACTTCACCATCGTCGACCTCAAGGCCAAGCGGGTCATCAAGCACGAGGACATGGCCAGCCGCGTCGG
This sequence comes from Phenylobacterium ferrooxidans, assembly GCF_042714595.1. Classification (NCBI taxonomy): domain Bacteria; kingdom Pseudomonadati; phylum Pseudomonadota; class Alphaproteobacteria; order Caulobacterales; family Caulobacteraceae; genus Phenylobacterium; species Phenylobacterium ferrooxidans. The sequence continues at coordinate 13,558 of NZ_JAOTJD010000059.1, forward strand.
CTGGACCCCCTTCGATGGCTTCGAGGCCACGGGCTGGCCCATGGCCACCATCATCCGCGGACGGGTGGTGATGCGCGACGACGAGGTGATCGCCCCCAGTCTGGGTGAGCCTGTGCGGTTCTCCGAGACCCTCGGCGGCTAATCTGCCCGTCACGCGAGTGCGATTGCGTGATCACCCCTAGCGTGCAAGCCTGACCATAAGAGTTGTGGGGAATTGCATGTCGATATCCGAAGACGCCGCGTCGACGCGCGGCGAGCGCCTCGTGTTCGGCGAGAACCTGGCGCCCGGCAAGTTCGTCGGGCTGAGCTTCAAGAACGGCCTGCTGAACATCGTCACCCTGACCCTCTACCGGTTCTGGGCGAAGACCGAGGTCCGCCGGCGGATCTGGAGCGGCGTTTCCCTCAACGGCGAGGCTTTCGAATATACCGGCCGAGGCAAGGAGCTGTTCCTGGGCTTCCTGCTGGCCCTGGTGCTGGTGGTTCTGCCGCTGCTGATCGTGGTGTTCACCGCCCAGTTCCTGGCGCCACAGCTGGCGTTCTTGATCATCCTGCCGGTCTATCTGGTCCTCTTCTACCTGATGGGATTTGGGCGGTTCACAGCCTTCCGCTACCTGGCCAGTCGTACCCATTGGCGCGGGGTGCGGTTCGCACTGACGGGCTCTCCGTGGCGCTACGCCTGGAGCTATATCGGCTACATGCTGCTCAACGTCATCACTCTGGGATGGTTCGCGCCGGCGGCTCAGCGCCGGCTGGCCGCGCCCCTGTGGAACGGCCTGCGGTTTGGCGACCGTGAATTCAAGTTCGACATCGACCGGGCGCGGAAGGTGGGCCTCTACGGCCCGTTCACGGTCTTCTGGCTCGGCGGCGTCGTGAGCTACTTCGTCTTCATGGGGGTAGCCATCGCACTGGCGGGGGACATGATGCCGAAGACGGCCCGCGAGCCCAGCCTAGCCTTCATCGCCTTCGTCTACGCCGCCCTCCTGGCCTGGGCGGTGGTGTTGAGCGTGCTGTCGGCGCCCTATCAGGCGGCGATTTTGCGGACCTTGGCCGCAGGGATCACCCTGGAAGACGCCCGATTCAGCTTCAAGGTGGGCTGGCTGGAGATGGCTGGCCTTGTCCTCACCAACCTGGCGCTCGTGACATTCACCCTCGGTTTCCTGACTCCGGTGATGGAGGCGCGAACCGCGAAGTTCCTGATCCGCCGGCTGCGAAGTGAGGGTGAGGTCGATCTCGCCGCCGCGCGCCAGGCTGAGCAAGGTCCGCGCATGGGCGAGGGCCTGGCCGACGCCTTTGGCATGGCCACGGTCTGACCGGCCGTGCAGGCCAGGTTCCATGACGGGCTGACGGCCCGGTCGCTACCGGTCGAGGTGACGGTGGAAGCCCACCGTCTCAGCTTCGACGCCGATGGCGAGACCCATGTCTGGTCACTGGCCGATCTCCAGATTGAGGATCTGGGCGACCGACTGCGGCTGTCGCATCCGAAGGTGGGTGACGGCCGCCTGACCCTTGACGCCGCCGAGTGGCGCGCCTCCGGGGGCGGGGCAGGGCTCAAGGCCGAGCGTCGCCACCGGAAGCGGGAGGCGCGCCTGGTGGTGGGCCTGGCCGTGGCCGGCCTGGCCATCGCCGCGGTGGTGTTCATCGGCATGCCCGCGGCGTCCGGTCCCTTGGCGCGGGCCACGCCACCGAACATCGAAGAGCGGATGGGCCGCAACTTCGAGGCTCAGCTCTCCATCGCCTTCCGGCCCTGCGACCCCAGCGCTGGTCAGACCGCGCTGGCCGCCTTTGGCCAGCGGCTGGAAGCCGCCGCCGACACCCCCTTCGACATCCGGGTCCGGGCGGTCCAGGCGCCCATGGTCAACGCCTTCGCCCTGCCGGGCGGCGCAGTGATGGTCACCGACGACCTGATCGCCCTGGCCAAGACCCCCGACGAACTGGCCGCCGTGATCGCCCACGAGGCCGCCCATGTGGAACGTCGCCATGTGATGCAGGCGGTGTGGCGCTCCCTGGGCCTTGGCCTGGTTCTGGACGCCGTGGTGGGCGGCGGCAGCGGGGCTGGGCAGCAGGCGGTGTTATTGGCGGGCTCCGTGGCCGACCTGCGCTTCAGCCGCTCAGCCGAGAGCGAGGCCGACGTGCGCGGCCAGCAGCTTCTGGAGGCCAACGGCCTGTCGTCCCAGGGCATGGCGCCTTTCTTCCAGCGCATCGCCGCCAAGGGCGAGGGGGCGGAGGCCGGCGCGGTGCGGGAGCTGATGTCCAGCCACCCCGACAGCCTGCGCCGCGCCCGGGAGAGCGCCGCCCGCGCCAAGCCTGGCGCGCCGGCCTTCACGCCGGCGGAGTGGGACGCGATCCGAATGGCCTGCCAGAAGCCCAAGCGCACCCTGCGACAGATCCTCAAGAACCCGCTGGGCGGTTGATCACCCGACTTGCGGAATTTCCGCGAGGGTTGTCGAATTTGACCGGGGCGGCGCGTCTCTCCACCACACGACACGCTGAAAGGGGAGTTCGATGCAGTACATGCTTCTGGTCTACGAGCCCGAAGATCTCGATCAGGGCCCGGAGGGTCAGGCCAGCCTGATGGACGTGGCCGCCAGGCACATGGCGCTCGCCAAGGCCATGAGCGAGGCGGGCGCGATGCAGGCGGGGGCGGGCCTGCAGCCGGTGGCTACGGCCACCACGGTGCGGACCTCGGCCTCCGGCCAGACCCTGCACGACGGTCCCTTCGCCGAGACCCGCGAGCACCTGGGCGGCTTCTACCTGATCGAGGCGCCGGACCTGGACGCGGCGATCAAGTGGGCCCGGCAGGTTCCGATCCGGCCGGGTGGGTCGTGCGAGGTGCGGCCGGTGGCGACCTACTGATCCGTGGACCTCGGGCGGGCGATCTCGGAGGCGCGGCCTCGCGTGGTGGCCGCCCTGGCCGTCCGCCTGCGCGACCTCGACCTGGCTGAGGAGGCCTTCGCCGAGGCCAGCGCCGCAGCGGTTCCCGCCTGGCGCGCGCAATGGCCCCGCGACCCCGCCGCCTGGCTGTGGCGCGCGGCCTGGCGGCGCGCCCTGGACGCCAAGCGCCGAGGGGCGGTGCGCCGGCGGCACGCGCCTGACGAACCCGCGCCCGCCCCGACGCCGGAGGACGGAGTCATCGCCGCCAGCGATCCCATCCCCGACGAGCGCCTGCGGCTGATCTTCGTCTGCTGCCATCCGGCCATCGCCGCCGACGCCCGCGCGGCCCTGACGCTCAAGGTGATCTGCGGGCTGTCGACCGAGCGGCTGGCGCGGGCCTTCCTCATGGCCGAGCCGGCCATGCTGCAGAGGATCACCCGGGCCAAGCGCAAGATCCGCGACGCCGGCGTGCCCTTCGAGGTTCCCGGCCGCGAGATGTGGCCCGAGCGGCTGGAGGCGGTGCTGGCCACCCTGGAAATCGCCTACGCCCAGGCCTATGAGGACGCCGCCCTGGCTTCCGATGGCGCGGGCTTCGCGCAGGAGGTTCTGCGGTTGTCGGGCCTGTTGGCCGAGCTGTTACCGCGCGAGGGCGAGGTGCTTGGCCTGGCCGCCCTGGTCCGCTTCGCCGAAGCGCGGCGGCCGGCCAGGCTGGACCAGACGGGCGCCATGGTCCCGCCGGCCGAGCAGGACATGGGCCTCTGGCGGGGCGGCCTGATTGGCGAGGGCGCGCGGCTGCTAGACGCTGCGGCCGACCTCGGCGCCACCGGACCCCGGCAACTGCTGGCGGGGATTCACGGCCTGCACCTGTCGCGCAGGGACACCGGTGTCACCCCCTGGGCGGCCATCGTCGGTCTCTATGACGCCCTGGCCCTGTTCCGGCCCGACGCCGTGACGGCGGTGAATCGGGCCGTGGCGGTAGGGGAAGCCCAGGGACCTGCGGTCGGGCTCGCGGCCCTCGACGCAGTTCCGGGCGCCGGACGCCTGACCAACTGGCTGCCCTATCAGGCGGCCCGCGCCGGGCTCTGCGACCGCGCTGGCCTGACGGGGGATGCGGCCGCGGCCTACCACGCGGCGCTTGCGCTCGGACCCGCTCCGGCCGAGCGGCTCTATCTGGAGCGACGGCTCGCGGCCCTGACCTGAAGGTTCACGCTTTCCATCGGCGCACCGGGAGCGATAAGCCTAGGGAATGGACGCCGAGCTGAACATCGCCACCGCCCCTTTCCGCGACGCCCGCTTCGCCCCGCGCCGCGTCGAAATCGAGCACCGGGAGAATGGCGAGATCATCGTCACCAACCCGACGCCCTATTCCACCGTCTTCTCGACGACCACGGAGGCCCTGGCCCACTGGGCGGCCAAGACCCCATCGGCAATCTGGCTGGCTGAGCGGTCGGGCGACGGATGGCGGACCATCTCCTACGCCGAGGCCCTGGGCGCAGTCAGCGCCATCGCCGGGGGGCTGCGCGAACTGGGGGTGGTCAGTGAGCGGCCCCTGCTGATCCTGGCCCGCAACGGGGTCGACCACGCGCTGATCAAGTACGCGGCCATGAGCCAGGGCATGCCCGTGGCGCCGGTCTCGCCGCAATACGGCCTGCCGGGCGCCAACCTCTCGCGGCTGGCCCACGCGGTGGAGGTGCTCAACCCCGCCGCCATCTATACCGAGGACGCCGATCTCTTCATCGCGGCGCTGGAGGCCCCGTTCCTGGCCGGCCTGCCGGTCATCGCCGGCAAGAACCCACGCTCGGGCGATGCGCCGCTGGATCGCCTGCTGAAGTCCCAGCCCGCCGCGCCCACCGCCCAGCCCAACGACCATGCCAAGTACCTGCTGACCTCTGGCTCCACCGGCCTGCCCAAGGCCGTAATCTGCACCCATCGAGGCATGGCCTGGAACTCCGCCCAGATCCGCGCCTGCTTCGAGGACGACGAGCCGCCGGTAATGGTCAATTCGGCCCCCTGGAGTCACAGCCTGGGCGCCAATTCCATCCTGCACATGTCCACCCACCGGGGCGGGGCGGTCTATATCGATGCGGGCCAGCCAGTGGCTGGGCGCTTCGCCGAGACCGTGCGCAACCTCAAGGACATCGCGCCCACCTACCAGAACATGGTGCCCGCCGGCTGGATGCTGTTCGCCGGGGAACTTGAACGGGACGACGACCTGGCGCGAACCTTCTTCTCCCGGGTCCGCCTGCTGCAGTACGGCGGCGCGGCCCTGGGCCAGGAGATCAATGACCGCATCCAGGCCGTCGCCGTCCGCACCGTGGGCGAGCGCATCTCCTTCGCCAGCGGCTACGGCGCCACCGAAACCGGGCCGACGGCGGCCACCGTCCACTGGCACAACGGCCGCATGGGCCTGATCGGCCTGCCGGTGCCGGGCACGACGGTGAAGCTGGCGCCTAGCGGCGACAAGCTGGAGTTCCGAGTGAAGGGGCCCCAGATCACCCTGGGCTATCTCGGCCGCCCCGACCTCACGGCCCAGAGCCGCGACGAGGAGGGCTTCTACCTGCTGGGGGACGCGGCCCGCTTCGTCGATCCCGCCGATCCAACCCAGGGCATGGTCTTCGACGGCCGCCTCTCGGAGAACTTCAAGCTGGCCAGCGGCACCTTCGTCACGGTCGGCGATCTGCGGGTGGCCGCGGTCTCAGCCGTGGGCGACGCGGTCACCGACGCGGTGGTCTGCGGCGAGAATCAGGAAGGCGTCGGCCTGATGTTCTACCCCAACCCCGACCTCGCCCCCGACGCTGTCGCCGCCGCCGTGCGCCTGGGCCTGGAGGCCTTCAACGCCCGGGCCAAGGGCGCAGGCGGCCGCATCGGCCGGGCCCTGGTGCTGGACGGCCCACCGGACGCCGGCGCCGGCGAGATCACCGACAAGGGCTATATCGCTCAGGCCCTGGCCCGCTCGCGGCGCGCGCAGACCGTGACGAAACTTTTCGCCGACCCCCCTTCTCCAGATGTGATGGTGTTCTGACATGAACGGTGCTGACGCCCTGATCGAGACGCTCGTGGACAACGGCGTCACCGCCTGTTTCGCCAATCCCGGCACCAGCGAGATGCAGTTTGTCGCGGCCCTCGACCGCCAACCGAAGATGCGCCCGGTGCTGTGCCTGTTCGAGGGCGTGGCCACGGGCGCGGCGGACGGCTATGGCCGCATGAGCGACACGCCGGCCTGCACCCTGCTGCACCTGGGTCCCGGCTACGGCAATGGCCTGGCCAACCTGCACAACGCCCGCCGCGCCTATACCCCCATCATCAACGTGATCGGCGACCACGCCACCTATCACCGCCAGTACGACGCACCGCTGAACTCCGACATCGCCTCCATCGTCGCGGCCAATTCCGTCTGGGTGAGGTCCGCCGATAGCCCCGACACCGTCGCCGCCACCGCCGCGGAGGCGATCACAGCCAGCTATGGTCCGCCCGGGGGCCCCGTCAGCCTCATCCTGCCCGCTGACTCCGCCTGGCTGGAGACCAAGATCTCCAAGGCCCTGGCCACCCGGCCCAAACTCGCCGCGCCGGACGCCGCCAATGTCGAGGCGGTGGCCAAGGCCATCAAGGCCGCCGCCAAGCCGGTGGTCCTGGTGGGCGGCCGCGCCGTGCGCGCCGAGGCCCTGGTCCAGGCCGCGCGCCTGCAGGCCGCCGGCGTTCGGGTCATGGCCGACACCTTCGTGGCTCGCCAGCCGCGCGGCGCCGGGATCTTCGCGCCCGCCCGCATGCAGTATTTCGGCGAGGCGGCCCTGGCCGACCTCGAGGGGACCGACCTGATGGTCTATGCCGGCACCACCATGCCGGTGGCCTTCTTCGCCTATCCTGACCGGCCCAGCGTCCTGGTCCCGGAGGGCTGCGCCACACTCAGCCTGGCCGACCGTGAGACCGACACGGTGGCTGCCCTCGCAGCCCTGGCGGACGCCCTGGGCGCGCCGGCCGCCGGTCCGAGCCAGCCGTTGAAGCTGCCGGAGCACGCCCCCACCGGCGGCATGACCCCGCAGAGCGCCGGCATCTCCATCGCCCGCCACTTGCCCGAGGGCGCGATCATCTGCGACGACTCGGTGACCTCGGGCGGCGGCGTGGCCATGCCGTGCATGACCGCCCGACCGCACGATGTGCTGGCGCTCACCGGCGGCGCGATCGGCATCGGCATGCCGCTGGCCATTGGCGCGGCCGTGGCCTCACCGGGGCGCAAGGTCGTGTCGCTGAATGGGGACGGCTCGGCCATGTATACGGTCCAGAGCCTGTGGACGATGGCTCGGGAGAACCTCGACGTCACCGTCGTGGTCTTCGCCAACCACTCCTATCGCATCCTCAATATCGAGATGGGCCGCACGGGCTCGGGCAATCCCGGGCCCTCGGCGTCCAAGCTGCTGGACCTCGGGGATCCCAAGATCGACTGGGTCTCGATGGCCAAGGGCATGGGGCTTCCCGCCGTCCGCTGCGAGACCGCCGAAGAGTTCGAGACCGCCTTCGCCCGCGCCATGTCCGAGCCGGGCCCGAAGTTCATCGAAGCCGCGATCTAGAGCGGGACTCGATTAGACGGAACCGTATCCGGAGTTGTGCAGGTAGTTGGCGCACTCGTGGGGTTGGAAGAGG
>NZ_JAOTJD010000005.1:0-131501 GCF_042714595.1 Phenylobacterium ferrooxidans
TCAACAGCGGAACTCGATCAATCAACTCCGCCGGGCCAACCAAGCCGAGACCGGAACTCACGTTTTTCCACGGCCTCGGTCGATCCCGGTCATTCGCTCTCTCGTCGAGCCGCGGCCCGACCTAAGACCTCGGTCGGCTCCAGGCCAGCGCCGCCCAGCCGGCCATGAAGGCTAGCCCGCCCAGCGGCGTGATGGCGCCCAGCCAGCGGGGCGCGCCCAAGCCCATGGCCCAGAGCGAGCCGGAGAAGAGCACCAGGCCCGCCAGGAACAGCGGCGGCGCCAGGCTCGCGCCGCGTCCGCTCCGCTGTCCGGCGGCGAAGACCGCCAGCACGTGGACAAAGCCATAGAGCGCGCCGGTCTTCAGCCACTCCTGGGCCTTGGGATCGGTGATCCCGTGGGCGGCGAAGGCGCCGAAGCCGACGCAAAGCAGACCGCCGACAGCGGCCACGCGGAACCAGGGACCCATGCGAACTACCCCCAGACCGCGGGACGGCGGCCCTTCCAGGGGGCTTCCTTCTCAAGTTGCGCGGCCAGGCGGAAGAGGGTGGCTTCGTCGGCGTAGCGGGAACTGAACATCATGCCGATCGGCAGGCCGTTCGAATCCATCTCCAGCGGCAGGGAGATCGAGGGCTGACCCGAGAAGTTCATCGGCGGGGTGAAGGGGAAGACCTGGCCCTGGCGGCGATTGACCTCCTTGGGCTCCAGGTTCACCGGATCGATGAAGCCGACCTCCGGCACTGGCGTGCCCAGCACCGGGCAGAGATAGACGTCCCAGTCCTCGAAGAAGGCCAGGGTGAAGCGGTTCAGGGCGCGCAGGTCCTGCAGGGCGCGGAAGGCCTGGGCGCCGGTGACCTTGCGGCCGCCCTTCAGCGAGGCCCAGGTCAGCGGCTCCAGCTCGTCCTGCTCGGGCTCACGGCCCACCTCGTCGATCAGCCGCTCCATGCCGCCGGCGAAGTTGGCGCCGCTCACCGGGCCGCGCGCGGCGTAGAGGGCGCGGTAGTCGATGCCCAGGCCTTTCTCCACCACCTCATGGCCGAGGCCTTTCAGGAGGATGGCCGTGCGTTCCAGCGCCGCCTGGATCTCCGGATCGATGGGGCGGCCATTGGCGGTCTCACTGGACCAGGCGATGCGCAGTTTGCCGGGAGAGGTCTCGATCTCCTCGGCATAGGGCCGCGCCTTGGGGGGCGGGGCGTAGGGGGAGCCCGGTTCGGGGATGCCGGTTGCGTCCAGCATGACGGCGCTGTCGCGCACGGTGCGCGTCACCACATGATCCACCACGAAGCCGGCGGCGTAGTCGTAGGCGTCGGGCAGGTTGGGCACCCGATCGCGATTGACCTTCAGCCCCACCAGGCCGCAGCAGGCCGCCGGGATGCGGATCGAGCCGAGGCCGTCCGAGGCATGGGCCATGGGCACGATGCCGGCCGCCACCGCCGAGGCCGCCCCGCCCGAGGACCCGCCCGCGATGTGGGCCGGGTTCCAGGGATTGCGGCACGGGCCCAGCAGAGCGCTCTCCGTCGTGCCGGTGATGCCGTATTCCGGGGTGTTGGTCTTGCCCAGCGGCACGACGCCAGACTCGCGGTAGCGCCGGGTCAGGCCGCCGTCCTCGGTGTCGACGATGTGGCGCGCGAACCGGCTGCCCGAGGTGCGCGGCCAGCCGGCCACCGGCATGCCCAGGTCCTTGATCAGGAAGGGCACCCCCTTGAACGGGCCGTCGGGCAGGGGCCCCTTGGCGCGCTCGCGGGCCTCGTCATAGGCGGTGTGGACCACCGCGTTGAGGGCGCCGTTGTGCCGCTCGATGCGCTCGATGGCGGCGTCCACCAGCTCCAGGGGCGTGACCTCGCCCTTGGCCACCATCTGGCCCAGGGCGACGCCGTCGTGCTCGGAATAGTCGGTGATCGGCATGGTCTAACCTTGGCTGGCGGGCATGAGGAAACTCATCTTGGCGACGGGTTCGAGGCTGGGCGCCTGGCGCTTCAGGACGTCGAAGGAGGCTTCCGCCGCGTCGAGCGCGGCGTCGATGTCGCCCTCGGTCATCGCCGCGCACATGAACATGTTGTGCCACGGGTGGACGTAGACGCCACGGTTCAGCATCTCGCTGGACCAGCAGAAGCCCTTGCGCAGGTCCGGGTCGTCGTCGAACAGGAACAGCGGCATCTGCACCGGTCCCGAAACCCGGAAACCAAAGCCCGCCGCGCTCGCCCGCTCTCGCAGGCCGTCGGCCAACCGGTCGCCCAGGGTCTGCAGGCGCTCAAGGTAATCGGTGTCACGCACCAGCCGCAGGGTCTCGAGGGCGGCGGCCATCGGGGCGGCCTGGAACCAGAAGGAGCCGGTGACATAGATCTGCGAGGCGGCTTTCCTGGCCTTGTCCGCGCCCAGCATCATGGAGATCGGGTGGCCGTTGGCCAGGCACTTGCCCCAGGTGGACAGGTCCGGCTGCACCCCGATCCGCGACCAGGAGAGGTCCCGCGAGAGCCGCAGGCCGGCGCGAACCTCGTCTACGATCAGCAGGGCGCCGGTCCGGTCGCAGATTTCCCGGGCCTTGCGGGCATAGGCAAGATCGGGGTCAGCCTGGTCGATGAAGGCGTCGTGCTTGAAGGGGGCCGCGAAGATGCCGGCCAGGTCGTCCCCGGCCTGGGCCGCGGCGGCCTCGAGGCTGGCCACGTCATTGTAGTCGCAGAAGATCTGGTGGGCCTGATCGCTGGGGACCGTGCCCGCGGGACGGTTGACGCACCAGGTGGCCGCGCCGTGATAGGCGCCCTTGGCCCGGATGATGGTCTTGCGGCGCGTATGCTGGCGGGCGGTGGAGAGCGCCATGGAGGTGGCGTCCGTGCCGTTCTTGCAGAAGATCGCCCAGTCGGCGTGGGTGACGAGCGCGGTCATTTCCTCGGCAAGCCGCACTATCAGCTCGGTGGGACCCGTCAGGGTGTCGCCGAGGCCAAGCTGGCGGACATAGGCCGCGTCGATCTCGGGATGGGCGTAGCCGAACAGGTTGGGCCCGTAGGCGCACATGAAGTCGAGATACCGGTTGCCGTCCACGTCCCAGAGGTGGGCGCCCTCGGCCCGGGCGAAGAACTGCGGATAGTCGTCGGGCAACAGGCCCACCCCCTGGTGGCCGTACATGCCGCCCGGGATCACGGCGGCGGCGCGCTCGCGCAGGGCGCGGTCTCGGCTGTTGGGTCGGCTCATCGGTGTCCCTCGGTGTTCGCCAATTGCCATGGCTTGATCTGACCTTACGCTCCGCGCTGTCCTCGGCAACCGGGAGCGGACGATGAAGGCGATGATCTTGGGCCTGCTGGGCGCCATGATGGCGACGGGCGTGCAGGCGGCGAGCAGGAGCTTCCAGGACTGGACCGTGGTCTGCGACAACACCCGCGAGTGCTCGGCCTTCGGCTTCTCGGAGGACAGCTTCGAGGACCGCCCCTTCCTGCATGTGCGGCGCTCGGCGGGGGCTGACGCCGCGCCCGTGATCCGGCTCGTCCTGGTGGGGCAGTCCGGCGTACTGACGCCGTGGGCCGTGCGGGTGGACGGCAAGCCTGTGCCCGGTCTCGCGCCCAAGGCCGAGGGCGACGCCGAGTTCGTCCTGACGCCCATACAGGCTACGGCCCTGCTGGCCGCGATCCGCAATGGCCAGCGCCTGACCCTGGCGCCGGGCCGCAGCGATGTGCTGCTGACCGGCGCTTCGGCGGCCCTGCGCTGGATGGATGATCAGCAGCAGAGGGCGGGCACGGTCACCGCCCTGGTGGCGAAGGGCGGCAAGCCCGCCTCGATGGTCCCTGCGCCGCCATCGGTTCCCCTGGTCCGCCCTGGCCCGGCGGTGTCGCAGGCAGGCCTCCCAGACAAGCTGCCGCCCGGCATGCGGGCCCAGCTCGGCGAGGATTGCGACACCCAGCCGCCGAAGGACTTCAGCCCGATCATCGCCCGCCTGTCCCCCGGTGTCATCCTCTTCGGAGAACGATGTTATCTTGGAGCGTACAACGAAATCTACGCCTTCATGCTGGCCGACGAGCAGGGCGGCCAGATCCGCCCGGCCGAGATCCCCAACCTCGATGGTTTCTCCACAAACCTGCTGATGAACGCCAGTTTCGACCCCGAGACCCAGACCCTGAGCAATTTCGAAAAGGGCCGTGGGATCGCCGACTGCGGCGGCGTCAACAGCTGGATCTGGGACGGCAAGGCGTTCCGCGTCAGCGATCAGACCGAGATGCCGGCCTGCCGCGGGCTGAGCGCCGAGGCGTGGCCGGTGCTGTTCCGCTCGCGGCGCAAGTGACCGGTTAGAACAGCCCCATCAGAGTGGCGAAGAAGGCGACGATCGCGGCGATGATCGCCTTGGACAGGACGCCCAGGACCACGATGCTGACCGCCGCCATCACCCAGCCGATGATCGCGGCATAGCCGTCCCGTTCCGCCGTGCCGATGGCGAAGGCGGCGATGGCCAGGGAGGGCAGCATGTTGCCGAAGGGGATCGGCAGGAAGACGATGATGGAGAGCGAGAAGCAGATCGCGCCCATCAGCCGGTCGGCGAAACGGTTGTACATGAAGGTCAGCCGCGGCTTCAGCCGCCGCTCCAGCCGCTCAAGATGCGGCATCAGCTTTTCCGACAGGTTGCGGAAGTCCGACATGCTCATCGTCCGAGCCAGCAGGGCCTTGGGCAGCCACAGGGTGCGGCGGCCCAGCATCCACTGGGCGGTGATGAACGCCAGGGGCGCGCCGAGAATGGCCGAGACGCCGGGCGGCATGGGCAGGACCAGGGGGGCGGCGAACACGAACATCAAGGCCCCGAAGGCGCGGTCGCCAAAGGTCTCCAGGATGTCGGCCACCGACACCTTGCGAGTCTTGCGCTGTCCGATCAGGACGAGCAGTTCGGAGACACTGGCGGCGTGGGCTTTTTCGGTCATCGCAGCCCTGCGGCTACCATGCTTGGGCGTCGCTGCGGAAGGCCTGCTGCGATCACTTCGCACTACCGACTGCGCCTGGGAGAAATCGGCGTCCGACTCGGGCTAGCAGGGTGAACGATGTCGAGCCCGGTGCGCCTTGGTCTGTTCTACGGAGCCATCTTCATCGGGGGCGGCGCGGCCTCGCCCTATATACCGGTCTGGTTCGACCATCGCGGGCTGAGCGGCGCCGAAATCGGCCTGATCCTGTCGGCGCCGCTGCTGGCCCGCACCGTCACCGCGCCGCTGCTGGCCATGTGGGCCGACAGCTTTTCCCTGCGTCGGACCCCGCTGATCCTGATGGGCCTGGCGATGGCGGCCGGTTACGCCCTGATGGTGGCGCCCCTTGGCTTCGCCTGGTGGTTCGGCCTGTGGTTCATCGCCTCGACGATATACGCGACCGTAGGTCCCCTGACCGACGTGGTGGTCCTGGCCAGGTCCCAGAAGGACGGGTTTAATTATGGCTGGCCACGGGGCATTGGCTCGGTGGCCTTCATCATCGCCAATATCGGGATGGGCCTGATCCTGGCGCGGGGTTCGCCGGAACTGGTGCTGGTCTGGATCACGGTGTCGGGCCTGTTGGTGGCCTTCGGCGCACGCTATTGGCTGCCCCCCGATCCGGTTCGGGTTGGCGGCGGGACCGCGGCCCTGGCCGAGCGGATGGCGGGTTTGCGCGAACTGTTCGCAGATCGGGACTTCATGCTGGTGGTGATCTCGGCGGGCCTGATCCAGTCGGCCCACGCCTTCTACTACTCCTTCTCCACCCTGGCCTGGCGCGACCAGGGCATCCCGGAGTCGATGACCGGCCTGTTGTGGGGGGTCGGCGTCGCCGTCGAGGTGATCTTCCTGTGGTTCATGGAGCCCTGGCGGCGGCGGTTCGGCGCGCGAAACCTGCTGGTGCTGGGCGGGGTCGCCGCCGTGGTGCGCTGGGGCGCGCTGGCCATGTCGCCGCCCCTCTGGATGGTGTTCCCGATCCAGGCCCTGCACACCTTCACCTATGCGGCCACCTTCATCGGGGCGCTGCAGCTGGTGGATCAGCTCTCCAAGCCCAGCAACGCCTCGGCGGCCCAGACCATCAACTCCGCCCTTTCCGGTGGCGTGCTGAGCGGGGTGGCGACCATCGTCTCCGGCGCGCTGTTCGACCGTATCGGGGCGCACGGCTACTTCGTGATGGCGGCCATGTCCCTGGCCGGGCTGGCCGGCGCGGTCAGGCTGTACGGCGTCCGGCGGCTGGATAGCTGAGACAGCGCTTCCGCTTCGGGAGGCGGGGGCCTTACGCCACGACAGGGTTGCGGGCCGCCCCGATGGGGCGACTATGGCCGCAAAACAAAAGCGGGAGGAACGCCGTGCGCGCGTTGGAAGTGACGGCCCCCTGGGGCGGCGACCAGATCCGGGTGGTCGAAAAGCCCGATCCGACGCCCGGGCCAGGCCAGGTCCTGGTGCGCATGAAGGCGGTGTCGCTGAACTATCGCGACATGCTGATGATCAACGGTTCCTATAGTCGCGGTTCGGGCCAGGCGGCGACGATCACGCCGTTTTCCGATGGCTGCGGGATCGTCGAGGCGATCGGGCCGGGCGTCACGCGCGTGGCGGTGGGCGACCGGATCGCCACCCTGTTCTTCCAGAGCTGGCAGTCGGGCCGTCCGACCGTGGAGAAGCTATCCTCGTCCCTCGGCTTCCCGATCCCCGGCGCGGGGTCCGAACTGCAGCTGTTCAGCCAGGAGGGCGTCTCCAAGGTTCCGGCCTATCTGAGCGATCAGCAGGTGGCGACCTTGCCCTGCGCGGCGCTGACGGCGTGGCGGGGACTGTTCGAGGATGCGCGGCTGGAGCCGGGCGACACCGTGGTGCTGCAGGGGACGGGTGGGGTGTCGATCTTCGGCCTGCAGTTCGCCCACGCGGCGGGCTACCGGACCTTCATCACCTCGTCCTCCGACGAGAAGCTGGCGCGGGCCAAGGCGCTGGGGGCCGACCACCTGCACAACTACAAGACCGATCCCGAGTGGGGAAAAGCCGTGCGTGCGGCGACCGGAGGGGTGGGGGCCGACTTCATCATGGAGGTCGGCGGCGGCGGCACCATCCACCAGAGCCTGAGGGCGATCCGCATCAACGGCCACATCGCGGTGATCGGGGTGGTGGCGGGCGCGGGCGAGGGGCTCAATCCGGGCGCCCTGATCGGCAATTCGGCTAGGCTGCAGGGGCTGTCGGTGGGCTCGCGGGAGATGTTCGAGGCCATGTGCCGGGCGCTGGAGTTGCACCGTATCGCGCCTGTCGTCGACAAGGTGTTTTCCTTCACCGAGGTGAGCGCCGCCTTCGCCGCCATGGCCGCCGGCGAGCATTTCGGAAAGATCGTTCTCACCTTCTAGGGCGGGTTCAGGCCGGTCCGCCTGAACCCGTCCTGGTTTCAATTTGGCGCGCGTCGGACGCTAAACCGGTGTCCACTTTCGCTGACGCGCTTACGAGGAGCCGTCCGTGCGTACCAAAGGCATCAACCACTTGGCGCTCGTCTGCCGCGACATGGGCGAGACGGTGAGGTTCTATCGCGACGTGCTGGGCATGCCGCTGATCAAGACCATCGCCCTTCCGGATGGCGGCCAGCACTTCTTCTTCGACTGCGGCGGCGGGGCCAGTGTGGCCTTCTTCTGGTGGCCGGAGGTGCCGGCGGCCGCGCCGGGGATCGCCTCGGTGGCCAAGTTCCCCCAGGCGCCCAAGTCTGCCGTCGGCTCAATGAACCACGTGGCCTTCGACATGGAGGCTGACGACCTTCAGGCTAGCATCAAGCGCCTGCAGGCAGCAGGCGTCGAGGTTCTGCCCATGGTGGTCAATCACGACGACAGCGCCGCCGGGGTGGCGGCCGAGCTGCATCCCGGGGTCTTCGTCCGCTCGGTCTATTTCACCGATCCGAATGGCATCATGCTGGAGTTCGCGGCCTGGACGAAAGGCTTCGGCCCGCAGGACGTGGCCCATGAACCAGCCGGCGCGGCGGCGGAAGTCTGATGCCGCGCCTCAAACAGGTCTCGCGCGCGGAGGCTACATCCGAGGTCGTCACCAATACCTACGACCTTTTGTTTGGCGACCGTGATCCGGTGGCGCAGCCGGGGACCGCCACCGGGACGAACGGCGACTGGTGGACGGTGTTCGCCAACAGCCCCGACATCCTGAGGCACGCCAACCAGGGCTTCGCCCTCTACCGTTCGCCCGATCGCAAGCTCGATCCGGTGCTGCGGGAACTGGCCCAGACCCGGGCCGGCTGGGCGCGGGGCAGTCAGTTCGTCTTCTCCCAGCACTGCAAGTCGCTGCGCGGCCTGAAGGTCTCCGAGGAGCGGATCGCCTCGGTGCCGCACTGGCAAGTCGCCGATTGCTACGACGCCCAGGAGCGGGCGGTCCTGGCCTATGCCGATTGCCTGGTGCTACAGGGCGGGAGGACGCCAGAGACGGTGTTCGCCGCGCTGCGGGCCTTCCTCGACGACGAACAGATCCTCGAGCTGACCTACATAACCACGCTCTACGACATGCACGCGGTGATGAGCCGGGCCCTGCGCCTGGAATTCGACGACCGCGACGATCCCATCGTCGAGGTCGCGCCGCCGGAGGATTTCAGCGCGCGGGACTTCCTCGATACGGCGCGCCGCTCTGATTGAGTTTTGCACGTTATGGATGGTATTCGCGGGTCCTGGAGCGGGATTGCGGGCCATTTGCTTAAGTCTATTTTGAATCTTCGATGGGATGTTGCTGTCACTGTTCGTTGTGGCGGTGTGCGGAGATTCACTTGGAGTTGCATCACGACCCCACCCGGGCGACCGCGACGAAGGTCGTCAGCCTGCCGCCGCCGCTTGTCGAGCGCCTTGTCGCGGGGCAGGGGGCCTCAATGCGGCGGATCGCAGACGCCCTGCGGCCCTACCACTTGCAGGTCTCGCCGCGCCCAGAGGCCCTGGCCCTGACCGGCGAAGAGATCGCCGTGACCCTGGCCGCGGCGATTGTCGAGAAGATCGCCGAGCTGCTGCGCACCGAGGGCGGCCATGAGGGTCTGGTGGATGCGGCGATCGGCGGCGTCCTTAGCCACGCCTTCAAGTTCGAACTGGCCTATCGGCTCAAGGGGATCACCCAAGCCGTCCGGCCGATGTCCCTGAGCCAGGTGGGGTTCATGAACACCCTGCTGATGTCCGACCGGTCCCTGATCTTTGGCGTCGGCCCCACCGGCACCGGCAAGACTCATCTGGCCATCGCCGCCGGACTGAGCCTGCTGGCCGAAGGTCGGATCAAGCACCTGGTGATGACCCGGCCGCGGGTGATGCTGGAGGGCGAGGCCATGACGGCAGTCCTGCGGGCCGAGACCGCCTATGACGAACAGCTGACCCCGATCGAGGATGAACTGCGCCAGCTGATTGGCCACGACGAGATCCGCCAGCTCACCGAGCGGGGCATGATCGAGGTCATGCCGCTGGGCCGGATGCGCGGCCGGACCTTCAACGACACCATGCTGCTGGTCGATGAGGCCCAGAACATGACGGTGGGCAAGATGCGGATGGCGGCCACCCGCATCGGCCGCAACGGGCGGCTGGTGGTGACCGGTGATCCGGCCCAGGTGGACCTCGTGGGCGGCGACGAGGTGTCCGGCCTGGCCCACTTGCTGAAGCTGGTCGCCGGAACCGACCTGGCGGCCGTGCATCATTTCGAGGCCTACCAGATCATCCGCAACCCCGTGGTGGCCCGGTTGGAAGCCCTCTATTCCCACAGCAGCGGCGGGGAGATGCAGGCCGCGGCCTGAGAGGCCCTAGATCGAGTAGTCCAGCTCGCCTTCCAGCCAGGCGGTGATCTGCTCGGCCGCCTCCGTCGGCGATGTCTTGGTGGTGTCGATGACGATTTCGGCGGCTTCCGGAGCCTCATAGGGGCTGTCGATGCCGGTGAAGTTCTTCAGCTCTCCGGCGCGGGCCTTCTTGTAGAGGCCCTTCACGTCCCGGGCCTCGGCGACCTCGAGCGGGGTGTTGATATAGACCTCGACGAAATCGCCCTCCGCCTGGAGATCGCGGGCCAGCCGGCGTTCGGCGCGGAACGGCGAGATGAAACTCACCAGCACGATGAGGCCGGCGTCCGCCATCAGCTTGGAGACCTCGGCGACGCGGCGGATGTTCTCCACCCGGTCCTCGTCGGTGAAGCCCAGATCGCGGTTGAGGCCGTGGCGGACATTGTCGCCGTCCAGCAGATAGGTGTGGCGTCCCTCAGCGTAGAGCTTCTTCTCCACCAGGTTTGCGATGGTGGACTTGCCCGAGCCTGAGAGGCCGGTCAGCCAGACCACCCGGCCGCGCTGGCCCTTCAGCGCCGCGCGCGACGCCTTGTCGACGTCCAGGGCCTGCCAGTGGACGTTCTGGCTGCGGCGCAGGGCGAAGTGCAGCATGCCCGCCGCCACGGTCCGGTTGGAGATCCGGTCGATGAGGATGAAGCCGCCCAGGTCGCGGTTCTCGGCATAGGGGTCGAAGGCGATGGGGGCGTCGAGGCTGAGATTGCACACCCCGATCTCGTTGAGCTCCAGCCGCTTGGCGGCCAGGTGCTCCATGGTGTTGACGTTGACCTTGTACTTGGGCTCGGTGATCGAGGCGCCGACCGTCCGCGTACCGATCTTCAGCAGGTAGGGACGGCCGGGCAGCATGGCCTCGTCGTCCATCCAGACCACCGTGGCCTCGAACTGGTCGGCCACCGGCGGGGGGCTGTCGGCGATGGAGATGACGTCGCCGCGGCTGATGTCGATCTCGCTCGCCAGGGTGAGCGTCACCGACTGGCCGGCCACGGCCTGGTCCAGATCGCCGTTGAAGGTGACGATGCGGTCGACGGTGCTCTCGCGGCCCGAGGGCAGGGCCTTGATCTTGTCGCCGGGCTTGATGACGCCGGTGGAGATCAGGCCGGAGAAGCCGCGGAAATCCAGGTTCGGGCGGTTGACCCATTGCACCGGCATGCGGAACGGCCGGCTTTGAAGGTCATCCTCGACCGGCAGGGTCTCCAGCAGGTGCATCAGCGGCGGGCCGTCGTACCAGGGGGCGGCGTCCGAGTGCTCGGTGATGTTGTCGCCCTTGAGCGCCGACATCGGGATGGCGGTGAAGTCGGTGATGCCGATCTGGGCGGCGAAGGCGCGGTACTCGGCCAGGATGGTGTCGTAGGTCTCCTGGCTCCAGCCGACGAGGTCCATCTTGTTGATGGCCAGGATCACGTGACGGATGCCCAGCAGGCTGACGAGGTAGGAGTGCCGCCGCGTCTGGGTCAGCACGCCGCGCCGGGCGTCGATCAGGATCACGGCGGCGTCGGCGGTCGAGGCGCCGGTGACCATGTTGCGGGTGTACTGCTCGTGGCCGGGGGTGTCGGCGACGATGAACTTGCGCTTGTCGGTGGAGAAGAAGCGGTAGGCGACATCGATGGTGATGCCCTGCTCACGCTCGGCGGCCAGGCCGTCCACCAGCAGGGCGAAGTCGATGTCGCCGCCCTGCGTGCCCACCCGCTTGGAGTCGGCCTCCAAGGCGGCCATCTGGTCGTCCAGGATCATCTTGGAGTCATAGAGCAGCCGGCCGATCAGGGTCGACTTGCCGTCATCCACCGAGCCGCAGGTGATGAACCGCAGCAGGCTCTTGTGCTCGTGGGCCTGGAGGTAGGCGTCGATGTCCTGGGCGATGAGGTCGGACTGGTGGGTCCCGGCGGCTTGAACCGACATCAGAAGTAGCCCTCCTGCTTCTTCTTCTCCATCGAGGCGGCCTGGTCGTGGTCGATGGCCCGCCCCTGACGCTCGCTGGTGGTGGTGAGCAGCATCTCCTGGATGATCTCCGGCAGGGTAGCCGCCGTGCTCTCCACGGCGCCGGTCAGCGGGTAGCAGCCCAGGGTGCGGAACCGCACCGACTTCATCATCGGGGTCTCACCCGGCCGCAGGGGCATGCGGTCGTCGTCGACCATGATCAGCATGCCGTCACGCTCCACCACCGGGCGTTCCGCCGAGAAGTAGAGCGGCACGATGGGGATGTTCTCCAGGTGGATGTATTGCCAGATGTCCAGCTCGGTCCAGTTGGAGATCGGGAAGGCGCGGAAGTTCTCTCCCGTGGCCTTGCGCGTATTGTAGAGATGCCAGAGTTCGGGGCGCTGGTTCTTGGGGTCCCAGCGGTGCTGGGCCGAGCGGAAGGAGAGCACCCGCTCCTTGGCGCGGCTCTTTTCCTCGTCGCGCCGGCCGCCGCCGAAGGCCGCGTCGAAGCCGTACTTGTCGAGCGCCTGCTTCAGCCCCTCGGTCTTCCACATATCGGTGTGCAGGCTGCCATGGTCGAAGGGGTTGATGCCTCGTTCCCTGGCCTCGGGGTTTTGGTAGACCAGCAGGTCGGCGCCCAGCTCGGCGGCCATCCGCGCGCGCATCTCGTACATCGCCTGGAACTTCCAGGTCGTATCGACGTGCAACAGCGGGAAGGGGAGCTTGGAGGGGAAGAAGGCCTTCTGCGCCAGGCGCAGCATGACGGCGCTATCCTTGCCCACTGAATAGAGCATGACCGGGTTCTCGCACTCCGCCACCACCTCCCGGAAGATGTGGATGCTCTCGGCCTCCAGGCGCTGGAGGTGGGTGAGCGTGGCCGGGGTGATCTCCGGCGAGGATGCGAGAGCGGGGACCGCCATCAGGAAACCTTGCAGTTCAAAATCGGCCAGACCTTGGCCAGGCGGCTGACTTACGAGAGGCCCGCCTGGGATACGACAGAGAATTCCTGACAGCGTGTGGAGGAAAGAGCCACCGCCTTCAGTGTCCGAAAACCGCCAGCAACATGGGGTGATGTCCGAAAACCGCGAGACATCGAGAACCCGCGAGCAGACTATCAGCTCATGGATATGAACGACGACGCCTGTTACCGCGCCTTTTCGATGCGAGACGCCCGTTTCGACGGACGCATCTTTGGCGCCGTGAAGACCACCGGCATCTACTGCCGCCCAGTCTGCCCCGCCCGCACGCCCAAGCGCGAGAACATCGCCTTCTACCCCTCGGCGGCGGCCGCGCAAGAGGCCGGGTTCCGCCCCTGCCTTCGGTGCCGGCCGGAGACCTCGCCAGATCTCGGCTCTTGGAAGGGCACCTCCAACACCGTCTCGCGCGCCTTGTCGCTGATCGAGCAGGGGGCGCTGGACGAGGGCGATGTCGACGGCCTGGCCGACCGGCTGGGCGTCGGGGAGCGGCAGCTCAGGCGCCTGTTCCGCCAGCACCTGGGCGCCTCGCCCGTCGCGGTGGCTCAGACCCGCCGGGTGCTGCTGGCCAAGCAGCTAATCCACCAGACCCGCCTGCCCATGGCCGAGGTGGCGATGGCCTCGGGCTTCGGCAGCGTACGACGCTTCAACGAGACCTTCCAGCAGCTCTTCGACCGTCCGCCCGGCGCCCTGCGCCGCTCCGGAGCGGCCGATGTGGGCGCCGACGACGGGGCGGGGACGACGATCCGGCTGCCCTATCGCGCGCCCTATGACTGGGACGCCATGCTGGCCTTCTGGACCCTGCGCGCGATCCCAGGCGCCGAGACGGTGGTCGGCCGCCGCTATGCCCGCCTGCTGCAGGTGGGGGACGCCCACGGCCTGGTGATCGTAGGGCAGGGGGCCGGCGATTGGCTGGACGTCACCCTGCGCTTCCCGAAGGTCCAGGCCTGGCCGGCGGTGATCGCCAAGCTGCGCCGGGTCTTCGACCTGGCCGCCGACCCGGCCCTGATCAACGGCCATCTCTCGGAGGACCCGGAACTGGCCGCCCTCGTGGCCCGGCGTCCCGGCCTGCGGGCGCCCGGCGCCTGGGACGGGTTCGAGCTCGCCGTCCGCGCCGTGCTGGGCCAGCAGATCACGGTGGTCGCCGCCCGCAACCTGGCCGGCAAAATCACTGCGGCCTATGGCTCGCCGGTCCAGGACGATGCGGCCAACACGCTAGGCCTCACCCATCTGTTCCCGACGCCGGAACAACTGGCGAGCGCCGATGTCGAAACCCTGGGCATGCCCCGCGCCCGCGGCCGAGCCCTGGTCTCTCTGGCCGAGGTCGCCGCCGCCGATCCGAGCCTGTTTGGCATGAAGCGCAGCCTGGAGGCGGCGGTGGCCCAACTCCGCGCCCTTCCAGGCATCGGCGAATGGACCGCCCAATACATCGCCATGCGCGCCGTGCGCGAACCCGACGCCTTCCCACACGCCGATCTCGGCCTGCTGCGGGCCCTGGAGGACGAGAACGGACAACGGCCCACTGCGGCCGAACTGCTGACCCGCGCCGAACGCTGGCGCCCCTGGCGGGCCTATGCCGCCTCCCATCTCTGGGCGTCCGACGCGGCGCTCGACCCGAAGATCACCAAGGAGAAATCCCATGACCAAGTCGCTGCCTGAGACCCTGATCCTTGACCGCGTCGAAACCCCAGTCGGCGAGGCCCTAGTGGTGGTGGACGAAGCCGGCGTCCTGCGGGCCTTCGACTTCGCCGACTACGAGGCCCGCATGCTCAGGCTGATGGGCCGCCACTATCCCGGCATGGCGCTGACCCCTGGCCGTGCGCCGGAGCCGATCCGGGCGGCCGTCACGCGTTATTTTGCAGGCGACCTCTCCGCCTTCGACGGGATCGCCTGGGCTACCAACGGCACCGCTTTCCAGCGCAAGGTCTGGGAGGCGCTCTGCACGATCCCGGCGGGCGAGACCCTGAGCTACAAGGGCCTGGCCGAGCGGATCGGATCCCCCAGCGCCATGCGCGCCGTAGGCCTGGCCAACGGCTCCAACCCGGTGGCCATCGTCGTGCCCTGCCACCGCGTGATCGGGGCGAACGGAGGGCTGACCGGCTACGGCGGCGGCCTGCCGCGCAAACGCTGGCTGCTGTCCCACGAGGGCGCGACCTTCAAGGACGCGGTCGCAGCGTGAGCGAACCCAGCCCGTCATCCCGACCTGGCCTGCCGGCCGTCTGGGAGACGGGCGTTATTCTGCGGTGAAGGTGGGGCAGCCGGCACGTCCGTCGCCCTGATCGCCTGGTTTCAGGGTCGATCCACCCGGTCCCCCGTTACATGACGAAAATTTCACGTTACATGGCGTCGCGCCATTGCGGCGCTTGTCGTATACCGACGATAGACGGAATCGCATCGGGCTCGGGGAGGTGTTCCAGTGCAGACATTGACCGAACTGGTTGCGGCCGTGGTGGTGCATTCCTCCGCCGTCGCCTACTCGCACTTTGGGGTCGCAATCGAGGCTCCTCGCGCCGAGCCCGCCCCCGCCGAACGCACCATCGCCCGCACCGCCACGCCCAGGCCCGCGGCGGTAAAGGTGCTGGAGCGCGTTCAGAAGGCCTCGGATTGCCCCACCCAGAGAGCCCAGGTCGTCAAAACCTGACGCCCCATTTCGGGACTCCGCGACAATCAGTCTCCACTGGACATGATTCCGTCCAATGACGCTTTCCGCGCGCCCGGTTCGCCGGTAATCCTTTCGTTTGGGGCGCGAATTTCGGGCCGCGCGGAGTTTCGCGTCGGCCCGGTCGCTGGGGCGCTTGAGACAGGCCGCGAATGAAGATCAAGAAGCGGCATCCGCCGGTAGACTTCCAGAGCCTGACCGACGAGGACGCCACCCAGCGCCTGGGCGCCGTTGCGCCGGAAGCCACCCCGGATCTCGACCTCGCCGCCGCGGTTCCTCCGCTCAGCCCGCCCGTGGCCGAGCCGCAAGGCTCCGCGCCCTTGTCGCCAATCCCACCGGCGGCCGACCTCGCCCCGGCCAACGTACAGATCCCGGCCCCGCGCCCTGATCCCGCCCCCAACAAGACCATTCGCGCCGATATCCCGTCGGCCTGGCCGATCTATCTCGCCGCCCTCGTCGTGTCGGTGCTGTGGGCCCTGGCGCCCATAGCCTTCGCTTTCGGCTATCGTCGGGCGGTGTCACCCTTCGATTTCGACCCCTTCGCTCTGACAGTGCTGGCGGCCATGGCGCTCGGGCCGGCCGCCTTTGTCTGGATTGCGGCCTATATGATCCGCCAGGGCCAGAAGCTGGGGGCCGAGGCCCGCCGCGCCAAACAACTGGCCGATGAGATGGTCACGCCGGCCATGTCCGCCGGGGCGCGGGCCAGCGATGTCGTCCAGGCCGTGCGCGAGGAGATCGTGCGCGCGGGAACCGCAGCCGACGAGGCCCGCGAGACCCTGCTGGCTCTGCGCCAGGCCCTGGCCTCGGAGAGCGAGCGCCTGATCGAGGCGGCCTCCACGAGCGCGCGAACGGCCAATGAACTCACGGGCGTGCTCGGTCAGGAGCGGACCCAGATGGCCAGCCTGACTCAGGCTCTAGACACCCAGGCCGGCGCCGTGGCCGACGCCATCACCAAGCAGGCCCGGATGGTGGCCGAGGCCTCGGACCTGGCCGAGACCCAACTGCGTGAAGCCGAGGCCGCCCTTGCCGCCCGCGCGGCCGACCTGGCCGCCGCGGCCGGGGAAGCCAGCGACGCCGCCCGCACCGCCGGTGAGGATCTGACCCGTCACATCTCCCGCCTGGAGACCGCCGGGGTTGGGGTCGCCGATCAGATCCGCGGTGTTGAGCAGGGCCTGACCGAGCAACGCGCCGGCCTCGTCACCACCGCCCACGCCCTGCGCGCCGAGCAGGAGGCCTTCGGCGCCCAGTCGGAGACCCACGCGGCCCAGCTTTCCGAATTCATCAGCCAGGCCAGGCTGTCGACCGCCGAGATGGGCGACCGCGCCGTGAAGGGCGGCGAGGCGCTGCGCGAACTGATCGCCGAGGCCGCCGAACAGTTCCGCGAGTTGGCGGAGTCGGCCAAGGCCGAGCGCGACGAGTTCGGCCAGTCGACCCTGCACTCCATGGAGGCCGTCTCCCAGGCCGCCGCCGAGGAGCGCCGCAAGCTGGAGGAGCAGACCCGCGCCGCCATCGACGGGCTGGGCCAGGCCGCCGAGGAGACCCGCAAGGCCGCCGAGGCCCATGCCGTCACCGCCCGCGAGCAGGTCGACCAGCTGTCCGAGGCCGCATTCAGCGCCGGCCAGAAGGCCAACCAGGTCTTCGAGCAGCGGCTGGCCGAGGCTCGCGACCTGATCGAACGCTCGGCCCAGATGGTCGAACAGGCCGGGGCCGCCACCGCGCGCAAGCTGGAGGAGGGGGCTGTTGCGGCCCGCGCCACCCTGGACGAACTTGCCGGCATGATGGCCGACATCGAGGCCCGTGCGACCCGGCTGCCCGCCGCCGCCCGTGGTCAGGCCGAAGAGGTGCGCCAGGCCGTGGCCGACAGTATCGAGGACCTGATGGAACAGGCCCGTCGGACTTCAGATGAGACCCAGGCCATCGACGCCGCCTTCCAGGAGCGCGTGCGCCGCAATTACGAGATGCTCAGCGAGGCCGTGCGCCTGATGGGCACGGTGGCGGGCGGCGCCAGTAGCCCGGCCCCGCCCCAGCCCGCCCAGATGCGCGAGCGCATCGCCGCGCCGCCGCCGAGGGCCGCCCGGCGCCGCGAGCCGGAGCCAGAGACCCTGTTCGCCGACATCGAGGACGACGAGGACGACGAGGCCCTGGAACTGACCCAGTCGGTGGCGCCCGAGCCCGCGGCCCGTCGCCCGCGCACGCTGGCGCCCCTGCCTGAACCCGAGATTCCGGCGCGGCGTCGCCTGCGTCTGACGCCCACCGCCACCGACGAGGAGTTCTCCAGCGTCTTTGAACAGGCCGGTGGTCGCCCTGAGGCCCCCACGCCGGCGCCCGCCGCCGAGGAGGCGGGCGATGAGTGGACCTGGAAGGATCTACTGTCCTCGATTGACGAAAGCGGCGCACCTGGCAAGCCCGGCCTGCAACAGGTGCTGGCCGCCGAGGTGGCGGCTATGGGCATCGACCCGGTCGCCCTCCTGCCCAGGGGCCGCATCGACGAGATCAGCGCCGCCATCCAGGTGGAGGACGTCGACGGCGCCCGCGAGGTGGTGCGCAAGCTGGCGCCCGCCGCCACGCGCCGCCTGGCCCGCCGCCTGTTCACCGACGGGACCCTGCGCCAGCAGGTGGTGACCTACCTCAACGGCTTCCAGGACATGCTGGACGACGCCGCGGCCCGCGACCACCAGGGCTTCGAGGTCGGCAAGCTGCTGTCCAGCGACGCCGGCCGCACCTACCTGCTATTCGACGCCGCGGCCGGGGACCTGGTCTAGGTTCTAGTGGTCCAACGGCCCCCTCACCCTAGCCTCTCCCCCGCATAGGGGGAGGGGATGCTTCGAGGTCTGCCGTTGATCGCTCCTCTCCCCCCTGGGGGAGAGAGTAGGGTGAGGGGGTCTCTCAGCCGCAGGGCTTTTAGAGAATGACCGCCGAGCCGTTCACCGAGACCATCAGCATCGAACCATTGGGCCCGACGGTATTGTAGTCGAGGTCCACACCGACGATGGCGTTGGCGCCCAGAGCGCGGGCCTCGGCTTCCAGGTTCTTCAGGGCGTCGGCGCGGGCCTGGGCCAGGACGCGCTCATACCCCTTGGAGCGCCCGCCGATGAAGTCGCGGATGGCGTTCATGAGATCCAGCACCACATTGGCGCCGAGGATCGCCTGGGAGGACACCATGCCCAGGTGCTGACGCACGGGACGCCCCTCGATGAAGTGGGTCGTGACGATCAGGAGAGGCGTATCGTTCTTGGCCATGACCCAACATAGGGTGAATCCAGCGCCATCGCGAGGCGCCCTCCCGTCATACGCGCAAAGCCCATGCCCGGTTTAGCCTCACGGGCGAAAAGACCTCGTGCGGGCTTTGAGGTCCTGCGCGCTTGCGGCAGAGTGCCCGCCCAAGCCTAGGAGCGGTGAATGCTTTTCGCGCAGTCGCACATCGACCTGCACAACATCCGCAACAGCATCGAGCGGACGAAGAAGCTTTCCGACAATGTCGTGGGCATCGGGCCGTTCGGCGTGGGCCTGGACGGCCTGCTGACCTGGATCCCCGGCGCCGGCGCCCTCTACAGCCTGGGGGCCGGCGCCATCATCATCTTCGACGGGGTGCGGGCGCGGGCCGAGGCGACGGTCCTGCTGCAGATGTTCGCCATCATCGCCGTCGACACCTTGGTGGGGGAGGTCCCCGTGGCCGGCAAGTTGGCCGACCTCCTGTTCACCGGCCACAAGTGGTCGGCCGACATGCTGCTCAAGCACATGGAGGACACCATCTATTTCGAAGGCACGCGAAAGGACGCCGCCAACAGCCCGGAATACAAGGATGTTCTGTCGCGGATTCGCGCGGGCAAGGAAAAGCGCCGGGTGGTGTTTCTCGGCTAGGTGCAGCTTTCCGAAGAGGAGCGCGTTCAGCGCGGATGGCGGTTTCAAGAGATCGAGCTCATCAATCCTGGCGCGCCGCCGAGCGTGTGAAAGGCCTGTCGGACCGGCTGGTCGGGATCGGGCCGTTCGGCATCGGCCTGGATGGGGTGCTGGCCTGGGTGCCGGGCCTCGGCACGGCCTATAGTCTCGCGGCCGGGGGCGCCCTGATCCTCTCGGGCATCACCGGCGGCGCGTCGCTCGCGACCCTGCTGCGGATGGGCGCCTATCTGGCGGCCGACTCCATGAGCTCGACCGTGCCTGTGGCCGGCTGGGCCATCGACACCCTGTTCCCCGCGCACCTGATGGCGGCCAAGGCGCTGCAGAAGGATATCGAGAAGCGCCACGGGCCAGCGGAGATGCCGCTAGGCTGGGGCGGGAAGAAGAAGCGCGCTCGAGGCGGCAAGCTGCGGAACGTGACCCCTCGGCTCTGATCGGCGCGCGCCGTCGAAGGGCGATCGCTTCCTGGAACACGGGTCCGCTCCATGAGTTGATCTGGCGCAAGGCGCCGCCAGGGGCGTTGGAGGACAATCTTCAACGCGGCGCGGCGCGCATCTAGGGCCCTGGCATGACCGACATCGGAAGGCCCCGCTTCGCAGGCGCATTTACGCCGAAGCTGGCGACCATTCTCGCCGAGGGCTACGGACCGAAAGACCTGCGCGCCGACGCCATCGCGGGCCTGACGGTGGCGATCGTCGCCCTGCCGCTGTCCATGGGTATCGCCATCGCATCGGGGGTGTCGCCTGACCGGGGCCTCTACAGCGCCATCGTCGGCGGGTTTCTGGTCTCCGCCCTGGGGGGCAGCCGGTTCCAGGTCGGCGGACCAGCGGGGGCCTTCATCGTTCTGGTGGCGGCGACCGGCGCCAAGCACGGGATCGACGGCCTGTTGCTGGCGACCATGTTGTCGGGCCTGATGTTGACCCTCGGAGGCCTGCTGCGCCTGGGGTCATTGATCCGCTACGTGCCTCACACCGTGACCGTGGGCTTCACCACCGCCATCGCCGTGGTCATCACCGCCAGCCAGCTCAAGGACCTGTTCGGCCTGCGGCTATCCGGCCCCGAGCCGGGGGAATTCGGACCCAAGCTGCTGGCGCTGGGGCAGGCCCTCCCGACCGCAAATCTCGCGGCCCTGGCGGTCGGCGTCACCTGCGTCGCCGTGGCCCTCGCTCTGCGCCGGTGGAGGCCCACCTGGCCCGCCCTGCTGATCGGCGTGGTCGTAGCCACATTGGCGGCTGTTTTCCTACCCTTGGACGTCGAGACGATCGGCAGCCGGTTCGGCGGGATTCCAAGCGGCTTGCCGGCGCCCCACCTGCCGGTGATGACAATGGCGAAGGTCCTGGCGGTTCTGCCGGCGGCCGCGGCCTTCACCCTGCTGGGAGGCATAGAGAGCCTGCTGTCGGCGACGGTGGCCGATGGCATGAGCGGGCGGCGGCATCGCTCCAATATCGAGCTCGTCGCCCAGGGCGTGGCCAATATGGGCGCGGCCCTGTTTGGCGGGATCAGCGTCACCGGGACCATCGCCCGGACCGCGACCAATATACGCGCCGGGGCCAGGGGGCCGGTTGCGGGCATGCTGCACAGCCTGTTCCTGCTGGGCTTCATGGTGCTTGCCGCGCCGCTGGCGGCCTATGTGCCCCTGGCCGCGCTCGCTGGAATGCTGGTGGTGGTGGGCTGGAACATGGCCGAGCGGGCGGAGTTCGCGCGGCTTGTCGGCCTGTCATGGCGCACGGCGGTGGTGCTGCTGGCGACCTTTGGCCTGACCCTGGCGCGCGACCTGATCACCGGGATCTCTGTGGGCTGCCTTCTCGCGGCGGTGTTCGCCGCCGAGGCGCGGCTCAGGACGCGGCGAGCCTGATGTTCTTCGGATAGAGGCGCTCGCCGGCGACGGCGGTGTCCAGCAGCAGCTGGGTGGGGTTGCGCATTTCCTTGGGCGGGGGCGAGCCCACCGGCCACTTGATATTGCGCGTGACGCCGGACGCATAGGTCTCGGTGTGGAGCTGCGCGGTGCCGCTGACCACGCCGATCGGCTGGCCGGCCGCCACCTGGTCACCGACCTTCAGGCCGCGGGCCGTCAGGCTGTTGGCGCGCACCTCGCCGTAGAGGGCCACATAGTCCTTGTGCTGGATGAGCACGGCGTAGGTCTTCTCACCGCCCACCGAGGCGGCGCGGGTCAGAAATGGGTAGAAGTTGACGATCTTGCCGCTCTCCATCGCCACCACCGTGTCGCCCTCGGCGGCGGTCAGGTCGACCCCCACATGGCGGCGGGTCTGGACCTTGGAGGGGTCTGCGGGCCGACGGCTGTCGAAGCTGCGCAGGGGCGCCCCCTGGACCTTGCCGTTGAAGAGGTGCGCGGGGGCGACGGTGGCCTGGGACAGGTTGGTGACCACGGGCCAGTAGCGGTGCGTGACGGTGCTGGCAGCCATCGGAACCGGCGCGCGCTGCGGAACTGCGGCGGCCAGGGTGCGTTCCCTCACAGGAGCATTTGCGCTGGCCACCTGGGTCAGGGTAAGCGCGCTCAGTCCGACGAGGGCGAGCGCGAGCGTTTTCGTACGGGCCAAGATGCCGCTCCTCAGACGTTCGTTGGAACCATCACCGATATGGGTTTAAGGCGCAACCCGCCTGCGGCGACACGCCGCCGGCAGCTAGACCTTGTCCAACTGGGCGTAACCCAGCTGCTCGTTCAGCCGGTCGAGCACCTCGATGGCCGCCTCTGGCACTACCGAGCCAGGGGTGAAGATGGCCGCGACCCCCGCCTCGCGCAAGGCGTCGAAGTCCTCCGGCGGGATCACCCCGCCCACCACCACCAGGATGTCGGCGCGGCCCAGCCTGGCCAGTTCGTCCTTCAATTCGGGAACCAGGGTCAGGTGGCCGGCGGCCAGCGAGCTGGCCCCCACGACGTGAGCGCCATCGGCGACGGCCTTGGCCGCCGCCTCGGCCGGGGTCTGGAAGAGATTGCCGATGTCGACGTCGAAACCGAGGTCGGAGAAGCCTGAGGCGATCACCTTCTGGCCGCGATCGTGGCCGTCCTGGCCCATCTTGGCCACCAGGATGCGCGGCTTGCGGCCGTCGGCCTGGGCGAAGGCCTGGGTCATGGCCTTGGCCTTGTCGCTGGCGGGCGTGGGGCCGGCCTCGCGAAGATAGACACCGGTGACCGCGAAGGCCTCGGCCGAGTGGCGGCTGAAGGCGAGCTCGAGGGCCAGGCTGATCTCGCCGACCGTAGCCTTGGCCCGTGCCGCGTTGACCGACAATTCCAGCAGGTTTGCGGTTCCGCGCGCCCCCTCGGTCAGGGCGTTGAGGGCGGCCTCCACGGCGGCGGGGTCACGTTCGGCCTTCAGCCGCGTGAGTTTCTCCAGCTGCCGCTCGCGGACGGCGGAGTTGTCCACCTTCAGCATGGGGATCACCTCGGCGATGTCCGAGCGGTAGCGGTTCACGCCGACGACACTCTGGCGGCCGCTGTCGATG
The DNA here is from genome assembly GCF_042714595.1 of Phenylobacterium ferrooxidans. Taxonomy (NCBI): domain Bacteria; kingdom Pseudomonadati; phylum Pseudomonadota; class Alphaproteobacteria; order Caulobacterales; family Caulobacteraceae; genus Phenylobacterium; species Phenylobacterium ferrooxidans. Next base: position 22,636 of record NZ_JAOTJD010000005.1, read on the forward strand.
CGCGCCTGGGTGCGGGCGCTGGCCTCTTCGATGCGGCGCTTGGGCAGGCCGTCCTCGATGGCCTTGGCCATGCCGCCGAGCGCCTCGACCTCGGCGATATGCTCCATGGCCCGCGCGGCGAGGTCCGCCGTCAGGCGCTCGACGTAGTAGGAACCGCCCCAGGGATCGACCACGCGGGTCTGGCCGCTTTCCAGCTGCAGGAAGAGCTGGGTGTTGCGGGCGATGCGGGCGGAGAAATCCGTCGGCAGGGCAAGGGCTTCGTCCAGCGAGTTGGTGTGCAGGCTCTGGGTCTGGCCGCCCACCGCCGCCATAGCCTCGATGAGGGTGCGGGGGACGTTGTTGTAGACGTCCGAAGCCGCAAGGCTCCAGCCGCTGGTCTGGGTGTGGGCGCGCAGGGAGAGCGACCGGCTGTCCTTGGGATCGAACTCGTCCTTCATCAGCTTGGCCCACAGCAGGCGGCCGGCCCGCTGCTTGGCGATCTCCATGAAGGCGTTCATGCCGGCGTTCCAGAAGAAGGACAGGCGCGGCGCGAACTGGTCGACGGTCATGCCGGCGGCCACCCCGGCCCGCACGTACTCGATGCCGTCGGCCAGGGTGTAGGCCAGCTCCAGGTCCAGCGTCGCCCCGGCTTCCTGGATGTGATAGCCGCTGATCGAGATCGAATTGAACTTCGGCATTTCGCGCGAAGTGTAGGAAAAGATATCCGAAATAATCCGCATCGAAGGCGAGGGCGGGTAGATGTAGGTGTTCCGGACCAGGAACTCCTTGAGGATGTCGTTCTGGATGGTGCCCGACAGCTTGTCGTGGCTGACCCCCTGCTCCTCGGCGGCGACGATGTAGAGGGCCAGGACCGGCAGGACCGCGCCGTTCATGGTCATCGAGACGCTCATCTTGTCGAGCGGGATGCCGTCGAACAGGGTCCGCATGTCGTAAATCGAGTCGATGGCGACGCCGGCCATGCCGACATCGCCCTTCACACGGGGGTGGTCGCTGTCATAGCCACGGTGGGTGGCCAGGTCGAAGGCGATGGAGAGGCCCATCTGACCTGCGGCCAGGTTGCGGCGGTAGAAGGCGTTGGAATCCTCGGCCGTGGAGAAGCCCGCATACTGGCGGATGGTCCACGGGTTGGTGAGGTACATGGTCGGATAGGGACCGCGCACGAAGGGGGCCAGGCCCGGATAGCCGGCCAAGTCGTCGAGTCCGGCGATATCGGCGGCGCCATAGGCCGACTTCACCGCGATACCCTCCGGGGTTTCCCAGGACGGCGCGGCGGGGACGGGGGAGACCGCGACCTTGTCGTCGAAGGCCAGGGTGGAGAAGTCGGGGAAGCTGCTCACGCTTTCACCTCATAGGCTTCGGCGAGCCGGATGGGCGCAAGGCCCGGGCAATGGCTGTCGGGGCCGGGCAGGCGCGGCGAGGGGGCCTCGACGGCCTTGGGCGTGGCGCTGACCACCTCCACCGGCGCCTGGTCGGGCTGCGGGAAAGCGGTCACCCCGACGATCTTCAGCGGCCCGGCGGCGACGCGGGCCTCGCGCACCTTGGCGGTCTCGGCGGCGATGTGGCCGTCGGACAGCGCCGCGATCAGCCCGCCCTTGGCCTCGATAACCTGGAAGGCCGACCAGGCGGCGCGGGCGATTTCGTCGGTGAGGGCTTCGACATAGCCTGAGCCAGCGCCCGGATCGGCGACGCGGCCCAGATGGGCCTCTTCCATCAGGACGAGCTGGGCGTTGCGGCTCTGACGTCGGGCGAAGGCGGTGGGCAGGCCGAGCGCGTCGGTGAAGCTGCCCAGCACCACGGCGTCGGCGCCGCCGATGCTGGCCCCGACCGCCGAGGCCGTCAGCCGCAGCATGTTGGTCCAGGGGTCGTGCGCCGCCAGCATGCGGTGGGATGAGCGGGCCTCGATGCGTGGCGCGGCGCTGATACCGCAGGCGGCGGTCACCCGCGACCAGACGGCGCGCGCGGCGCGGAGCTTGGCCAGGGTGGCGAAGTAGTCGGCGTCGGCGGCCAGGCCGATGACGATCCGGCCCCAGGCGTCATCCATGCTGAGGCCCGCGCGGACCAGGGCCTTGGCGTAGGTGAGGGCCGCGGCCGTCGCGAAGGCCAGTTCGCCGGCTTCGCCACCCCCGGCCTCGTGGACCACCTGGCCCGAGGCCAGGAACAGGCCGGCGTCGGGATAGGCGTCGGCCATGCGGCGCGCCACGGTGGCGGCCGAGACGAGGTGGCTCTCGATGGGGCCCGGGCTCTGGCCTGTGCGGGCGAAGGCGCTGAGCGGATCAAGGTGGAAGAACAGCTTGGCTGCTGGCGAGCCCTTGGCGGCGGCGGCCAGCCAGTCAGCCGCCTTGGGGCCGAGGAACCCTGCGTCCAGGGCCACGGGCGCCAGCTCGAGCATGACGCCGTCGAGCACCTGGGCCAAGCCCTGGGCCGAGCCGATGGCGACGCCGTCCTGCCCTGTCGGATCGATGCGGATGAGGGCGGACGCCGCGCCACCCTCCAGGTCGGTCATCAGGTCGATGTTGGCCTGGGCGGCGTCGGGATGGGTGACGCGGCCGCGGATGTCCCAGGGGCGTTCGGGGTTGAAGGGGCGCGGGGTGAAGGCCGGCGCCTGGTGGGATCCCTCGTAGAGCGGCGCGATCGGCAGGCCCTCGGCGGTCTGCCGCTGGAGGCTCTCGAAGGGCTGGTCCTTCAGGGTCTTCTCCACCAGGGCGCGCCAGTCGGCGGCGCTGGCGGGGGGGAAGGCGGCGGCGAGGGGGGCGAGGTCGGTCATCGCGGCCCAGATGTGCCGCCCGCATGGCCCTCGTCAAGTTCACGCGAGGGCAGGTGGAGAGACCGGCTTGCACGATCTCGCGTCTTGCGTGTACGTTGTAAAAATAAGATCCAAATGCATTATCAGAGGAAACAATCCATGGCCCTGCCGCCCATTCTCTCCGAGCGTCTGCGTATTCCGGTGATCGCCTCGCCGCTGTTCATCATCTCGGGGCCCGAGCTGGTCATCGCCCAGTGCAAGGCCGGCATCGTCGGCTCCTTCCCGGCGCTGAACGCGCGCCCGGTGAGCCAGCTGGACGAGTGGCTTGCCCAGATCACCGAGGAATTGGCCGACTGGGACCGCAAGAACCCCGACCGCCTCTCGGCGCCCTTCGCCGTCAACCAGATCGTCCACAAGACCAACAACCGGCTTGAGGAAGACGTGGAGCTGGCGGTGAAGTACCGCGTGCCGATCACCATCACCTCGCTGGGCGCGCAACAGGCGGTCAACGACGCCATCCATTCCTACGGTGGCATCGTCCTGCACGACGTCATCAACGACAAGTTCGCCCGCAAGGCGGTTGAGAAGGGCGCCGATGGCCTGATCCCGGTGGCGGCCGGCGCCGGCGGCCATGCCGGCGGCCTGTCGCCCTTCGCCCTCATCCAGGAACTGCGCGAGTGGTTCGACGGCCCCATCGCGCTGTCGGGCGCCATCGCCAATGGCCGCGCCGTCCTGGGCGCCCAGGCCATGGGCGCGGACCTGGCCTATATCGGCTCGGCCTTCATCGCCACGCAGGAGGCGCGCGCCGTCCAGGGCTACAAGGACATGATCGTCGAGAGCTCCGGCGAGGACATCGTCTATTCCAACCTGTTCACCGGGGTGCATGGCAACTATCTGCGGCCCTCCATCGAGCGCGCCGGCCTCGATCCCGACAACCTGCCCCAGGCCGATCCGTCGAAGATGAACTTCGGCTCGGGCGGCAACCAGGAAGCCAAGGCCTGGAAGGACATCTGGGGCTGCGGCCAGGGCATCGGCGCGGTGAAGTCCATCCCCACCGCCGGCGAGCTGGTGGACCGACTGGCGGCCGAGTACGAGCAGGCCAAGGCCGAACTCGCCGCCAAGACCTCGCTGACCCGCGGCAAGGTGCTGATGGCCGCCGAATAGCCAAGCTCAGGCTTGAAAACGCTCGCCAATGGGTTGCATTCTTCCTGAGCGATCAGGGGGAATGCAATGGCCAATGTGCGCGTCTACTTCGCGACCAACCGGAACCTGCTGCCCGACAACAAGCTCGAGATGTTCGGCGCGGCGTTCAATCCCGACGGCGTGGCGGCCCTGCGCTTCGGCCACGCCGACTTCACCACCGATGGCGCCCGGCCCACGGCGGTGGACGTCTATCCCGAGGAGCCCGGCGACGCCGAGTTCAAGGTTCTGGGCAGCGAGCGGTTCCTGAAGGAGCTGCACGGCAGCATGGCCGGCGCGGCCACCGACACCCTGGTCTTCATACATGGCTTCAACGTCACCTTCATGGGCGCGCTCACCGCCGCGGCCGAACTGGCCCGGGAGGTGAAGATCGGCGACCATTCGCTGAATGTGGTGCTGTTCAGCTGGCCCTCCGACGGCAAGGCCGTGCCGCTGATGTCCTATTACAGCGACCGCGAGGACGCCCGGGTCTCGGGCCCTGCCGTGGCTCGCGCCTATCTGAAGCTGAAGGAATTCGTCAGCGGCCTGAAGCGCGACGACCACTGCCAGCAGCGGCTGCACCTGCTGGCCCACTCCATGGGAAACTATGTGCTGCGGCAGGGACTGCAGGCGGTGTGCGCCAAGGATTCGAAGGCCCTGGTCCGGCTGTTCGACCAGATCATCTTGGCCTCGCCCGACGAAGACGACGACGCCTTCGAGGACGACGACAAGCTGAAATGCCTGCCCGCCCTGGCGCGGCAGGTGACGGTCTATCACAATCCCCATGACCTCGCCCTGGTGGTCTCCGACAAGACCAAAACCAATCCCGACCGGCTGGGGTCCGATGGTCCGCGCCTGATCGACCTGCTGCCCAAGAAGGTGGTGATCGTCGACTGCCGCAACGTGGCCAAGGGCGCCGACGAGAAAGTGCAGCACAGCTACTATATAAACTCCAAGGCCATGGCCCAGGACATCGGTTCGGTGTTGGCGGGCACCGAGCCGGAGCGGTTCCCCAACCGCGAGTATATTCCCACCCGCCGCGCCTGGCGGGTGATCGGAGAGCTGCCCTCGGGCTAGCTGCCCGTCGAGGTGTACTTCGAGACGCCGAACCGCCAGGCGAGGAACGCCAGCCCCAGGAAAACGAACCCCGCCGCCGGCGCCAGGGGCAGGAACCAGTCCGGCGCCCCCAGCGGGTCGCTGCGCCCCAGGATCGCCAGGACCGGGAAGTAGGACACGCAGGCCAGGGGCACGATGAAGATCAGGAAGGTGCGGAACCAGCGGGCGTAGAGGCTGATCGGGAACTGGCCGGCATAGACCCCGCCATAGGTCAGGGCGTTGACCGCCTCGAGGCTCTCCACGGTCCAGAAGGCCATCACCGCCTGCAGGACGAAGAGGGCCCCGAAGAAGGCGACGCCGCCGGCTATGGTCCAGAGCGCCAGCAGGATGGCCTGCGGCGTCCAAACGAAGCCCAGCGTCCCCGTGGCGATGGCCAGGATGATGGACGCCTGGAAGAAGCGCCCGAAGCGGCTGATGCGGAAATCGTGACCCACAAGCTGGAGGGCGGCCGATCGGGGGCGCAGCAGCAGGCGGTCAAAGGCGCCGGTGCGAACGAAGTCGGATCCGAACACGTCGAAGCCGCGGGTCAGGAAGTCGGCGAAGGAGAAGCTGATGCCGATCAGGGCGTAGAAGAACATCACCTCGCCGAACGCCCAGCCCTTCACCGCGCCGAACCGGTCGAAGAGGGCCCAGATGGACACGATCTCGATGGCGGTGGAGGCAAGCTGGGCCAGGGTCAGCATCATGGCCGAGGCCGGATACTGCATCTGGCTGCGCATCGAGGCGCCAAAGTAGCGGCCGAGCAGGGAGAGGGCGTTCACAGGCCTAGCCTCCCTGCACTTCGAGGCGCGACATGACCCGGCCCAGCCAGAACCGCCCGAGCACGACGAAGAGCACGGTCCAGAACACCTGCAGCCCGATGCCCGCCCAGGCCATCTGGCCGGTCAGGTCGCCGAAATAGATGCGGTTGGGGATGTCCAGCGTGCCCGCGAAGGGCTGGATGAAGAGGGCGACGCGGACGGCGTCGGGATAGAGGGCCAGGGGCAGCAGGTTGCCGGTGAAGATGATCACGATCGGCTGCATCAGGATGTTGATCCCCCGGGCGTTCAGGGTGGCCACCACGATGATGTTGATCAGCATGACGATGGCGCAGGCCAGGGCGATGGCCAGGGTCTCCGAGAGGGCGAAGAGCAGGGCGGCCGACAGGCTGGACGGCGGCTGCCAGGCCCATTGGCCCTGGCCGATCAGCGGCAGGGCGATCCCGGCCGCCAGGATCATCAGGGCGACGCGGGGGACAAGGCGGGCGGTCATCCAGCCGGCGGCGCGGACATACCAAAGGGCGTAGGCGTCCACCGGTCGCAGGCGGTCATAGCTGATGGATCCGGTGCGGACCCCGGCGGCCACCTCGGGATCTCCATTCCAGGGCATGACCGCCAGCAACCCCTGGGCCAGCCAGGTGTAGGTCACGGCCTGGGAGAGGGTGATGGGGCTTGCGGCGGCCGCCTCAGGCGCGCCGAGGTAGAAGGCGGCCAGGACCATCACATGGACCGCCCCGAACCAGCACTGGGTGAAGAAGCCGGCCAGGGCCGCGGCCCGGTACTGCATCATCAGCAGGAACCGCGAGTTGAACGCCGCGATGTAGGGGCGAAGCGCGTCCACGGATCACGCCTCGTTCGCGCCGTGCAGGTCGTAGAACTTGGCGATCACTTCCTCGATGGCCGGTTGCTCGACGTGGATGTCCTCCACTGCGTGGCGGGCGGTGATGGCGGCGATCAGGGCGGGCGCGCTGGTGACGCGAGGGTCGAAGGCCAGCTCCAGGGACCGGCCGTCGCGGTTGCGGACCTCGGCGCCGGGCAGGTCGAGGGCGGGGGCGTCCCCCGCGAAGTCCACGAACAGGCGGCGTTCGGCGAGCACATTGGCGCGCAGGGCCTCGAAGGGGCTGTCGGCCAGGACCTGACCATGGCCGATGACGATCACCCGTTGGGCCAGAGCCTCGATGTCGTGCATGTCGTGGGTGGTGAGCAGGACGGTGACGCCGCGCTCCTGGTTCAGCTTCTTGACGAACTCCCGCACCGCCAGCTTGGACGGCGCGTCCAGGCCGATGGTGGGTTCGTCGAGGAACAGGATGGAGGGCTCGTGCAGAAGGGCCGCAGCGATCTCGGCGCGCATGCGCTGGCCGAGGGAGAGCTGACGCACCGGCTGGTCCAGCAGCTTCTCCAGCCGCAACATGGCCACCAGTTCATCGCGGGTGGCTTTGTAGCGCTGCGGATCGACCCGGTAGATATCCCGCAGCAGGTCAAAGCCGTCGATCACCGGCAGGTCCCACCAGAGCTGGGTCCGCTGACCGAACACCACGCCGATGCGGGCGACGTGCTTGATGCGGTCGGCATAGGGGACGAGGCCCTCGATCTCCACGCGGCCGCCATCCGGGCGCAGGATGCCCGACAGGATCTTGATGGTGGTGGACTTGCCGGCGCCGTTGGGTCCGATGAAGCCCAGCAATTCGCCGCGTTCCAGAGAGAAGCTGACGTCCTTCAGGGCCTCCACCGTGCGCCAGCGGCGGCGCACGAGTCCGCGCACGGCCCCGAGCATGCCGGGGTCGCGTTCGGCCACGCGATAGGTCTTCGCCAGGTCCTGAACCAGGATCTGGGGCATGGGGGCCGCCTTCGATGTCAAAGAAGAGGCCGGACGCTATGGGCGGGCGTTAACCGCGTCAATGGCGCCGCTTCCGGTTTTCCGGGGGCGGGGCCAGGATGCCGATCGCCTGAAAAAGGATTGGCGATGACCTTCACCAAGAAGCTGCGCGAACCGATCATGCGCGGCGAGATTTGTTGCAGCGTACGCATCTGGCGAGCGCCACGCGTGAAGGTCGGCGGACGCTACCGGCTGGGGGATGGCGCGGTGGAGGTCATGTCGCTGCGGCAGATCGAACTGACTGATATCACGCCACAATTGGCGCGGGACTCGGGGTTCGAGGGCGTGATCGACCTGCTGAAGACGGCCAAGCATGGCCTTGGCGACAAGGTCTATCTGGTGGGCTTCGAGTACCGCCCGGACACCACTTGTTGAACGACAAAACCCCAGATTCCGCAGGGGCATAGAATTTTGCACGCTTGCGTCTTTGGCCGTCCTCTGCCACTGCGGATTCACTCACTTAGAGTCCGACTGGCATCCCGGCCACTCCCCAGTCATCCCCAAAACTCCTGTAATTTCCTCAGTTTCCCTGTATCTTTTTGGATGCGGGGTGCTAAACCTGGACGCCTGTAGGCGGTACGTGAATTCGCACAAACCGCCTACGGAACCGCCACTGGATCGGGAGGCTCGCATGATCACTGAAGCCGGCATCAAGGCTGCCATCCGCAACGCGCCGCTGAGCGGCAAGGCGGTCACCGAACTGAAGGACGACGGCGGCCGCGGCGAGGGGCGCCTGGCGCTATTCGTGCGGCTGTCCGGAGAGAGGGTCACCACGGAGTGGTATGCGGTCTGGTGGCGCGACGAGAAGCGGAAGATGGCGAAGCTCGGCACCTACCCAACGATGGGCTTGGCCGACGCGCGGAAGGACTTCCGCGAGAACTACGCACCGGTGATCTCAGCCGGCGGCGATCCGACCGGGCCGCGCGCTCGACGCACCCGCGAAGGGGCCACCGTCAAGGAGCTGTTCACCGCCTACGTCGAACACCTCAAGGCGGCCGGCAAACCGTCGTGGTCTTTCGCTGAGCACGTGCTGCTGGGAAACATCGGCGCGGCCAAGGCTTTCGGTGAGGATACCCTGGCCAACCGGGTCACGGTGGATGACGTTCGCGACCACCTCGCCACCATCTATGAGCGCGGCGCGATTGTGAAGGCAGGCTCGGCGCGCGGGTATCTGCATGCCGCCTTCGGCTTCGCGATCCGCTCGGCCAACTCCTACACGAGCAAGGTGGGACTGGTGGATTGGGGCTTGGCGTTCAACCCCGTCAGCGCGATCCCTACGGATCCTGACGCCAGCCGGGCCGGAGAGCGCCACCTGACGCCGGCGCAACTGAGGTCGTTCTGGCAATGGCTTGAAGGCCGGGATGATGACAGCCGAGTCGCGCCTGCGCTGCGTTTGGAAATTTGCACTGGTCAGCGCGTCACCGAGATCCTTCAGCTCGGCCCGGCCGCCTATGACAAGGCTGAGGAGATGCTCGACTGGTCGAAGACCAAGAACGGAATGCCGCACGCTATCCCCCTACCGACCCAGGCGGTGCCGATCATGGAAAAGCTGATCGCCAACAAACACGGGCTCTATTTCCCGCACGCTGTTCGGCCGGATGAACCCGCCTCGATCGACTCCATGGAGAAGTTGGTCCAGCGCTACCTCAAGAAGTTCCCCGCCGTGCCGCACTTCACACCGCGGGATCTACGGCGGACCTGGAAGACGCTATCGGGCGCCGCGGGGATCCCGAAGGAGGTTCGCGATCGGCTTCAGAACCACGCCATGAAGGACGTCTCGTCGCGCCACTACGACCGCTACGACTACCTGGTTGAGAAGCGGGCGGGGATGGCCACCTGGAGCGCCTACCTGGATCGCATCCTGGCCGGCGAGCTGGACAACCCGGTCACCAAGGTCGAGTTCGGGAAGGCCGCGGAGGCTTAGGCGTCTGAGGATTGACGGTAGAGTTCGGGGACCTGGTCCAGCAGCCACGCCTCGACCCTCTCCAGTTCCCAATGGCCGGGGCGGCCGTCGCGGGCGCGAAGGATGCGCAGCGGATCCGGCCGCGGTGTGAGCTCAAGACCCGGTAGTTGATAGAGCGCGATCTTGGAGATCGCCGACATCTGGTACTTGTCGACTTCCTGCGCGCCGTAGCTGATGGCCAGCGCGCGCTTCACCTTCGCGATGTCGTAGTGCGGAGCGGAGACCCGCATCGTGCGCGGATCCTGGAACCATCGCCTGGCCACGCCGATGCGATCGGCCATGGCGTGCAGATCCTCCACCCACGGCGCCACCATGTGGCACATCACCATCCGCCCATAGGGGTGGATGGGGGCGTCGACGTAGACGCGGACCGCCGGAGCTGGCGCGGCCCGCGCTGGGGCGTCGCTCATCGGTCCTTCTTCCCGTAGTCCTTGGTCGTGCCGTAGGAGTTTTCCTCTTCCCAGGTCTCCAGGTCGGCGACCGGGTAGAGGATCCGGTTTCCGAAGCGCTTGAAGCGCGGACCCTTGCCGACTTCGTCGCAGCGCCAGTTGGCGAGCGTCTTCGGCGTGATCCTGCCATCCCAGCGCTCGCTCACCTCCTGAGGGGTGAGGTAGGTGGCGGCTCGCGCCGGGGGATCGCCCCCCAGCGCGGCCACCTCTTTCAAGGCGGGAAGGGCCATTAGAACACCGCTTCCTTAGGCAGGCCGGCGGCGGCCGGGGCGGCCGCAGGCGCGGGCGCGGGCGCGGAGGCCGGTTGAGCCTGTTCCTTGGTGGGTTCGGCCACCTCCTCGGCCGCCGGAGCGGGTACAGGAGTGGACTCGGCGGCCGGCTCCGGGCTCTCGCTTTCCGGAGCGGCCGCGGCGGCCGGCTCAGCGGCCGCCTGGGCCGCTTCGGCCGGCTTGGCGGCCTCCGGGGCGTCCGCGGCCTTTGCGGGCTCAGCGGCCTTCTCCTGGGCCTTCTCCTGCGGCGCTTCCTTCGGCTTGTCAGCGGCCTTGGGGGTGGCCGGCTTCTTGGCGGTCTCTGCCGCGCCCTTGGCTGCGTCGGCGATCGCCGTCAGCGCGGCCGGCTCCTCCTTCTCGGCCTGAGCGTCGGCGCCGAAGTATTCCGACGGCTTGGCCCCCTCCTTCAGCGCGTTGTAGATCCCGGACATGTCCGCCAGCTCGTCGATCGTGGTCTGATCGAGCGCGTGGCTGAGGTAGGATTCGAGGTGTTGCGGCGTCACGCCGTAGGGCGCGAAGGCCTGGGTCATGTCCCGGATGCGCTGCGCCATCGGCTTGTCCACCCCGCCAGCCAGGGTCTGCTTGCACTGATCGAGGAACGCCTCTTTCAGCCAGACCGGGACGAGCGACATGATGAGGCCACGCATGGCCTTGGACGCCTTGTTGGCGATCAGATCATCGATTTCCTTCTGGTCCCGCAACGGCCGTGGGCCTTGCTTGGTGTCCAGGAGGTGCATGACTGTGATCTGACGGGTGCGCTGAGTGTTCTTTTGCATATCCCAGGCGAACACCTCGACCTCGGACTTCACGTCGTCCCGCGACAGTTCGCGGTGGCCATAGCTGATGTTCCCGATCACGCGGGCCATCTCCTCGGCCGCGCGGATGGAGGGGCCGGTGACGTTCCCGTTTCCGCGCGGCACCTTGTAGAAGGCGACGCCGGCCATCGCGACCATCTTGGCCGACTCCATGGCGTCCGCGTAGGCGACGTTGAGGTCGCGCGGGCATCGCTGAGCGATCAGGATCTTGCCCTGCACCTCGGCGATCGCGCGTTCTTGCTCGATCGACACGGCGCCGGAGTTGATCCCGGCGAAAGCTGGCGCCGTGGATCTGCTTCCGAACATGGCCGCAGGCGCCTGGGCGAGCGGGGTCGCTCGCTCGATAACGGTAACGTCTGACATCTGATTTCCCTTTCGATGCTGGCGAGGGTTCCGACCCCCCGCCGTTTGTTGGTCAGCCCTGCGCGCTCATGGCGAAGTCGCCATCAGTCACGCGGGTGACGAAGAGTTGGAGGTCCGACTCCAGTGCGCGATCGCGGAAGGCGCCGAAGTTGTCGCTGTCCAGCAGTTCGATCCCGTCCACGCAGATCACGCCCAATTCGCCGGCGCGGAGCTTCGCGATCTCGACGGCGATCTCGACCTTCTGCTGGGTGTTGAGGCGGTCGAAGACCACGCCGTGGCGGAGGATCTGACCGTCCTCCACGGAGAGGCCGTCGATCGGTAGGGATTTGAGGAGCTCCAGCTTGTAGGCCTGGAGCTTGGTGAGGGCGGCCGTCTGCTGCTCCTGGTCCTCGAGGAGCGTGGCGGCCTCGGCGCGCATCACCTTGATCGTGTCGGCCGTCTGCGCGGCGCGTGCGACCGCCTCGGCGTTGGCCCGGATCACGGCGATACGCTCGACCAGGGGCTTTCGCTGGGCGCTGTTGGTGTCGATGGTCGCCTGGCGCTGGATACCGGCCTTGCCGGAGATCTCGGCGAAGGCGTTGCGCTCGCTGTTGATGATGGTGCGCTTGAGCTCCACCTGCTGGAGGAGGCCGTCGATCTCGCCCTGGATCTCGTCGACCCGGCCTTGAGACGCCAGTCGCAGCCCCTCGAGCTTCTCCGCGATCCGGGTCAACTCGGTATCTTTCACCGAGTCGAGTTGCGCGAGCTGCGTCTCGAGCTCCCCGATGCCGCCCTCCGGCGCGGAGGCATCCTCCGGTGGCATGGTGGCCGCGAGCTGGTTGATGGTGGCGTCCTTCTCCTTGATCGCGCGGTTGGTGCCGGTGCGTTCGTCGAAGATGACCTTGTAGATGGTGTCGATCTGGGTGAGGGCGGGGGCGTCCTCCGGGTACTTGACCTTCATGGGCGCGATCATCTCCGCCAGGCGGGCCGGGTCGGCCTTGATGGGGAGGCTGTCGAGCAGAACGTCGACACGGCGCTTGGGGTCGGCGCCCAGGAATTCGACCGGGTTGATGCTGATGCGGTCGACGAGCGACTTGATCCGAGCGCCGGGCTTGCCGGCCTGGCTGCCGTCGGCCTCCTTGACCGTGGAGTAGCTGCCCTTCGGCGTGATGCGGCGCTTCAGCTCTGTGCCGTCGTCCATGACCAGAACGATTTCGCCGGCCTCGGCGCCCTTGCGCAGGAGGGTGGCGTCTTCACCGCCGTTGCAGAGCGCCTTGATGGCCTCCAGGACGGAGGTTTTCCCTTGGCCGTTGCGGCCGGCGATCGTGTTGAAGGCTCCGGCCTCGAATTCGAGGTGTTCGATCCCGAGCACGTCGTGGATGCGGAGGTGGGCGATTTTCATGGGCGATTGGTCCTTGGAGACGGCGTTAACTTCTCACGGATGTTCCGTTTATGTTCTCTTTTTATTCACGCATACGACCGGAGTTGACGTGCCCGGACTTGACGGCGAATGCGAAGCGGTCCCGGCGTGCTGCCCTGGTCTGGCCAGGGATCCGGGTGGCCGGAGGCCTCGGCGGCCTTGCACTCCAGGATCCGGTGGAAGTCCCGTCTGGCCATGGCGCGGGCCGGGGCGATGTCGTCGTGCTCGAGGTAGTAGATGCCGACGGCCTTCGCCGGCCCCTTCTCGATGGCGACGAAGACGAAGTGCTTCACGAGCGGCTGATTGTACGCCGCGTGGATCACGTCCGGATACCAGACGCCCTGGACGTCATATCGGTACTTGGTGGCTGAGCCGCCGAACTCGTCTTCGCCGGCCGACTCCGTGGTCTTAAGGTCGACGATCATCTCCGCCGCGGCGATCCGCTCGTAGTCGGTCCGACACTTGATGACGGCGCCGGTCTCGGGGTCGATCGCGAAGAAGGTCTGCTCAGCATTGCCGCCGGTGAAGAGGTGGCGCGCGACCGGGTGGGTGTGGATCGCGTCGCGGCACTCGACCACGGTCTGCATGTCGTCCGCGTCCATGACGAACTTGCCGCGGTTCTCGTTCTGGAAGCCTGTCCAGAATTCCATCGCCTCGATCGACTGGGGCGACGGCTTCGCCGCGTTCCACTGGGTGATCGACGGGTACTTGGGCGCGTCCTTGGGCGGGACCGCGAAGTGAACCGAGACCAGGTCCGGCTCGAGAACAGCCTTGTGGATCGCGTCGCCCAGGATGAGCGCCGGCGTCTTCACGTAGGGCTCGCGGTCCGGCTTTAGGCGCTTCGCCCAATAGTGATGCGGCGTGTTCCCGCACTCCGGCGCGATGTCGTCGAGCTGCGACTTCGAGACGCCCTCGGCGGCCTGATAGGCGTCATTGGTCATGCCCGGAGCAAGCCCCGGCGCGAAAATTTGGGTGTTCATATTGGGCATTGCCCCGACTAGGTAGTGTTCCGACTTGGTCTCACGGTGCGGCAGATTCCTCCCGCTGTATAGTCGAAAAATACGCAAGGTCCCGCGTATTCCCGCGACATCCCGCGCCAACACTAGTCTTCACTATTGACCCCGCGTTATCCCCGTTTTGCTTGAGACGGCCAAGCATCAGCTAGGTAGATTGCTTCAAATCAGATGCGAATGCGTCGGTTGCAGGCAGACCAAACATGTCTACAGGTAGACCAAATGCCGACGCCGGGGCGCTCTTTATTGAGCAGGTCGAGCAAGTCATCCGGGATGCGAAGGCCGCCGGCGTTTCAATGGCCGAGGTTTGCTCAACTATTGGCGCTAGTCGCGCCACTCACTCGCGGTGGATGCGTCGTCTGCCGGCAACCATCGTCGTTTTGCAGCGCATGCAGGACGAAGTGTCGCAGCGCCTCGCGGCAAAAGCCGCGGCGAAAACGCGATGAGTTGGCGTGTCGTCGATCTGTGCTCGGGCGCCGCGGGCGGATGGTCTCTCGGCCTGCATCGCGCCGGAATGAAGACGGTGGCGGCCTGCGAGGCCGAGCCCTGGCGCCGCAAGTTGTTCGCCGCGAACAATCCTGGAGTCCTGACCTATGACGACCTGCGCACGCTCGGAGCCGACGCGCTCCAGCGAGATCTCGGCGAGCTGCCCGACATCATCGTCGGAAGCCCCCCCTGTAAGGAGTATTCCGAGGTCAATAGCCGCGGCCGAGGCCTCGACGGCGACGATCTCTTCCTCCATGCGGTCCGGCTCGTCGATGAGTGCCGACCACGTTGGGCGGCTTTTGAGAACAGCCCTCGGCTACGAACTCGCGGCTATGACCGGATCGCCGGTGCGCTGGAAGCGATCGGCTACACCTGCTGGCCGTTCATGGTTCAACGCCTCGGGGCGCGCCATCGACGCGGGCGATCCGTCGTCATTGCTGCCGACCTGTCGCGCCCACAAAGGCGGCCTGCCGGACAGCCACGGGAATACGTCGATGTGGGGGGATCTGCTGATCTCGGAGCCGGGCGCTTCGCTGGCCGAAATTGGGGAACGCTTGGGCCTGTCGGGACGGCAGATCTTGGCCGCCATGTACGAGAATATGATGGGGTTTCCGCCCGGCTATCTGAGCAATGCCGTGAAGCCTACGGCGACGCCGTCTTCCCCCAACTGACCGCGGCCGTCGGCCGGGCCATCCTCCAGGTCGAGGCGGCGCTTGCGCTGGACGCGGCGTGAGCCAGTTCCGGCGCTGGCCGACTGAGCGGGTCACTCGGCTGCAAGAGCTTCACGCCGCCGGCGGCCGGCCCGAAGACATGGCGCCCAAGCTTGGCATTTCGGCGGCGGCTGTTCGGGCGAAGGCTTGGACATTGGGCCTGAAATTCGGGCGATCGCCCAACTCGGGCTTCAAGCCGCAGCCGACGGTCGTCGCGCCCAACGTTCTGCCACTGGTCGAGGCCGCCTTGCGAGAGTGCCCTGCCGCAGCCGCAAGGACGTTCGGCAACCGTGGCTCCCAAACGACCTGTGAGAAGTCTTGGCCGCTGCACCTCGCAGCCTACGTGGTCAACGCCGAACTCGGTTTCAGCCTGGTGGTCGCCGGCCGCGCGATCGGTCGCGACGCCAATCTGGCCGCCTATGCGGTTCGCCGTATCGAAGACCGCCGGGATGAGCCGGCCTTCGACGCCTTCATGGAGCGCCTCGGCGATCGCGCGCGGGAGATGGTGGCGTGAGCCCTGACTTGATCAATGGGTGTTTCGAGCTCCTAGGCGCCGCCATGCTTGCGCTCAACGTCCGCCAGCTCTGGCGCGATCGGGTCTTGGCCGGCGTCCACTGGGCGCCGACGGTCTTCTTCGCTGCCTGGGGCGCCTGGAACCTCTTCTACTACCCCAGCCTGGGCCAGTGGTTCAGCTTCGTCGGTGGGTGCGCCATCTCGGCCGTCAACCTCGCGTGGCTCGGATCCTTGATCTACTTCCGCACGAGGCGCCGCTCGTGAGCTTCACCCCCTATCCCCACCAGGACGAGATGATCGCGGAGGCGCGCGCCGCCTCGCTCGAGCACGGCGCCGTCATCATCCGGTCGCCCACCGGCTCGGGCAAGACCGTCATCGGCGCGGTCATGGCGCACAACGTGGTCCAGAAGGGGCTTCGCGTCATGTTCACGGTGCACCGGGATTTCCTGGTGGGCCAGACGGCGGAGACGTTCCAGGACGTCGGGCTCCAGGCCTACGGGATCATCGCCGCCGGCGTGACGCCGAACCTGCGAGCGAGGGCGCAGATCGCCGCGATCGACACGCTGAAGAACCGGCTGGACAAGGTCCCGGTCCCCAATCTGCTGATCGTGGACGAGTGCCATCACTCCGTCGCGGCCGGCTGGGCGAAGGTGATCGCGTTCTACAAGTCCAAGGGGACGGTGATCGTCGGCCTGAGCGCGACGCCGATCCGGCTCGATGGCCGCGGCCTAGCCGAACATTACGATCACATGGTGCAGGGGCCGTCGGTCCGCTGGCTGATCGATAACGGCTTCCTCTGCGACTACGAAGCCTACATCCCCTCGACCGTCGACCTGTCGTCGGTGCACACGCGGATGGGCGATTTCGTCAAGGCTGAGGCTGAGGCTGAGGTCGACAAGCCAACGATCACCGGCGACGCGATCCGGGAATACAAGCGCCTGGCGCCCGGCAAGCGCGCCGTTGTGTTCTGCATCTCCGTCGCGCATTCCCTGCACGTCCGGGCGCAATTCGAGGCGAGCGGGATCCCCGCGGCTCATATCGACGGCACCACGCCGAAGGATGAGCGCAAGTCGATCCTGGCCGCGTTCCGCCGGGGCGACATCCAAGTCCTGACCAGCGTGGAGATCTTCGGCGAGGGCTTCGACCTACCGGCGGTGGAGGTGGCGATCCTGCTGCGGCCGACCCAGTCGCTGTCGCTGCACCTGCAACAGATCGGCCGCGCGCTGCGCATGTCGGCCGGCAAGGAGCGGGCGATCATCCTGGACCACGTCGGCAACCTGATGCGCCTCGGCCTACCGGACGGCGACTTCGAGTGGACCCTCGAGGGGCGGAAGAAGAAGAAAAAGAAAGACGGTGAGCAGGTCATGGTGAAGCAGTGCGAGAGCTGCTTCCGGGCCTTCTGGCCGCCTCCGACCTGCCCGTACTGCGGTCACACCCACGTCGTCGTGGGGCGCGCGATCGAGGAGGTGGACGGAGAGCTGACCAAGCTCACGCCGGAGATGATCGCGGCGGCCAAGAAGCAGAAGCGCATGGAGGTAGGCAAGGCTCGGACCCTGGAAGAGCTCCAGGATATCGGGAAGGCTCGCGGCTACAAGGACACCTGGGCGCTCAACATCTGGCAGGTCAAAGAGACTGCGGCGCAGCGGCGCGTGGAGGCGCAGGCGCAGGCCTACGGGAGGTTCCTGTGAGGAGCGCCGCTGGTCGTGAGCCCATCCTGGAATTTCAGAATTTCGCCCGGCGCGAGTCGGGCTGTGGGGTGTGTGCGTGAACGAGACCGGAATCATGCGCTCGGCGCTGCTGGCTGTCTCCAAGGCCGGCGCTGTGCTGTTCCGTCAGAATGTCGGCCAAGGCGTGGTTGGGCGAGTCGAGTGGGTCCGGGCGGCAAAGCGCGTGGCCGTGGGTCCTGGCGACGCCATCGTGCGGGGCGCCCGTGTGTTTCGGGCCGGACTGATAAAGGGCTCGAGCGATCTGATCGGCTGGACTCCCGTCGTGGTGACCCAGGAGATGGTTGGCAAAACGGTGGCGATCTTCACCGGAGTCGAGACCAAGGCCGCCAACGGCGACGAGCGGACCGATCAGGAAAACTTCATCAAGCAGGTCACCGATGCCGGCGGCCGCGCCGGGTTCGCCTACAGCGCCGAAGAGGCTGTCGCGATCGTCACGGGCGGGTGCGCTCGGTGAGCGACTTCAGCGAAGACCACATCACGTCCTTCCGCGACGCCATGGCGAAGGAGGGGATCGTCTACAACGGCCCCATCGACGCCGACGGCCACCTGCACCGCTTCCAGGTCGAGGGCGACGCCAAGGGTAAGCGGAACGGCTTCTACACGCTCTACATCGACGAGCACCCTGCCGGGGTCTTCGGCTGCAACAGACGCTTCGGCAACGATCACAAGTTCCACTGGACGGGCAAGGGCTCGGTCCGCCTGACGCCGGAAGAGCGAAAGATCCTGGCCGACAAGGCCGCGGCGTCGCGCGCGGCGAAGGTGAAGCGGACCCAGGAGGAGCACGCCAAGGCGGCCGCTATGGGCACCAGGATGTGGGACGCCGCGGCGGAGGCCGGCGCGGACCACCCCTATCTGGTCCGCAAGGGGATCAAGCCGCTCGGCGCCCGCGTCGGCGACTGGATTAAGGAACGGCGCGACGGCACGACCTATGTCGCGGCCCGCAACGCCCTGCTGATCAAGATCAAGGACGGC
The DNA here is from genome assembly GCF_042714595.1 of Phenylobacterium ferrooxidans. Lineage (NCBI taxonomy): Bacteria > Pseudomonadati > Pseudomonadota > Alphaproteobacteria > Caulobacterales > Caulobacteraceae > Phenylobacterium > Phenylobacterium ferrooxidans. The sequence goes on from NZ_JAOTJD010000005.1 coordinate 40,987, forward strand.
TCCGGGCTGGTGGGGCTCCAAGCGATCTTCGGCGCGCCCCAGAAGATGGGCGAGGATCTGCGCGACAAGGACTTCATCTACGGACAGAAGAAGCGCGGCGCCTGGACCACGATCGGGACGCCGACCGAATTCGACGGCACGATCACGCTGCTGATCTGCGAGGGATTCGCCACCGGCGGCTCCCTGCACGAGGCCACTGGCCTGGCCGTCGTCCCCGCGTTCGACGCCGGCAACCTGATCAACGTGGCGCGCGAGCTGCGGCGCCTGATGCCCGGATCCCGCATCGTGATCTGCGGCGACAACGACCAGTGGACCGAACGGCCAATCAACAATCCCGGCCTGACGCGCGCGAAGGAGGCGGCTGCGGCCGTCGGCGGCGAATATGTCGTGCCGCGCTTTGCCGATCTGGAGGGCGAGCCCACCGACTTCAACGACCTGCACGCGGTCGAGGGCCTTGGCGCCGTCGCTAAGCAGGTCATGGCTGTGCTGCGGCCGCCGGCGCCGCCGACCCAGGAGGCCGCCGACTATGGCGCGCCTGGCGACGCGGCCGCGGCCGGCGAACCCTCGGCGCCGATGGAGCGGCCGCCGCATCGCGACGACCCCCCGGCCGACGATAAAGACGAGGACGTCGACAATCGCCACTTCAGCATCCGCGGCCACGACCGCACGAAGATCTACATCTACCAGAACGAGATGAAGATGATCGTGGCGCGGGGCATGTCGGATTGGTCCGACGCGGCCCTGACGTCCGTGGCGCCCCTGGACTGGTGGGAGACCAATTTCCCCGGCGAGAGCGGCTTCAACAAGAAGATGGCCGTCAACTGGCTCCAGCGGACCGCGTTCCGGCGTGGCTATTTCGACCCGGACACGTGCCGCGGCCGCGGCGCCTGGATCGACGACGGCCGGATCGTGTTCCACTTCGGCCACAAGGTCATGGTCGACGGCACTCTGATGGACGTGACGTCGATCGACTCCGCCTACGTCTATGAGCAAGGCCGCCGGCTGCGGCTCCCGGCCGACGATGAGATGGCGTCGGAAGACGGCCGCAAGATCTTCGACGTCCTCAAGAGCTTCTCCTGGACCCGGCCGGCGTCGGCCATCCTGCTGGCCGGCTGGGCCGCCCTGGCGCCCGTGAGCGGCGCCCTGCGCTGGCGGCCGCACGTCTGGCTCACCGGCGGCGCGGGGTCGGGCAAGTCGACGATCCTCAACCTGGTCGACTGGCTGATGAACGGCGCGGCGATCTTCGCGCAGGGCAACTCGACTGAGGCCGGGATCCGGCAACGCCTGAAGTCCGACGCGCTGCCGGTGATGTTCGACGAGTCGGAACAGAACACCGATCGGGAGGAGATGCGGGTCCAGGCGATCATCTCGCTGATCCGCCAAGCCTCCACCGAATCCGCTGCCCGCACCCTCAAGGGGACGCAGGGCGGCGAGGCGATGGACTTCATGATCCGGTCCATGTTCTGCCTGTCGTCGATCCAGGTGAACATGAAGCATCAGGCCGATATGGAGCGCATCTCCGTCCTGGCCTTGAAGCCCAAGCGCGCGGCTGACCAGGCCAAGGCGGCCGAAGCCTGGGCGGAGATCTCCGGCGCCATCAACAAGCTGCGGGTCGACGCCGACCTGCCGGCGCGCATGCTGCGCCGCGCCATCAACCTGTTGCCAACCACCATCATCAATATCGAGATTTTCGGGCAGGCCGCGGCGGAGAAGTTCGGGTCGCAGCGAGACGGGGACCAATACGGCACCCTGCTGGCCGGCGCCTGGTCTTTGATCTCGAACAAGGTAGCCACGATCGACGAGGCGCGCAACATGATCGCCCGCTACGACTGGTCGGACTACCTGGAAGGCTCCGAGACTGAGGAATCCGAGAAGGCCCTGAACGCGCTCACCGGCCGATTGGTCCGCGTGGCCAACCAGGACGTCAGCCTGTTCGAGCTGATCTCACGCGCCGCCCTGCGCGACACCGACATGAAGAACATCTCCATCAAGGAGGCGGAGGCGGTGCTGAAGCGGCACGGCGTCATGGTTCGGTTCAAGGGCGGCAACTCGATCGAGCATGCGCAGCTCCTGGTCGCCTACAAGCACGAGGAGCTTGACCGGCTCATGGCGGGCACGGCCTATGCCGCCGACCTGAAGGGGCAACTGCTGCGCGTCCCCGGCGCCGCCCGCGGCCCGGATCCGGTCCGCTTCCTGGGCGTAACGTCGCGGGTTGTCGAACTGCCGCTGGCCGCTCTCCTGGACGGCTCGAGCGAGGCCCTGTCCGACGCGGAATACAACGACTACATCGAGTTCTAATAGCCGAAGTGTAGCTGCTCAGGCTCTCGGGCTGGGGTCGAGACCTTCTCCAGGAATGCTCGAGCCTCGCGCCAGTCGTTGCCGTCCCGACCCTGCTTTCGCGCGGAAAACGACCATGCCATGCTGTCGGCGCTAAACAGCAGCCGACGCACCGCCGCGTTGACGAGAGACGTCAGCTTCACACCAAAACCGTGCAGCCGAAGGTCCGGCCTGGCCGTCTTTATTGCCCGCAGAATGTCTTCAACGACCACCGCCCGACCCTGGCGTTTGCACACTGAGCCGACGCCGACCCACATGCGAAACCCGAGGCGCGGACCGTACATTTCGATATGACGAAGGTAGTCGGCGATGCTCTGGCCCTGCAGGACAGGCATCACTCGAAACGGGATCGCGTTGCCGAAAAGGCGACGCAACTCTTCCAGTAGAGCGTCGTAACGCTCTACCGTGAGCCTCTGATGCTCCTCAATCGTCAACCCCGTCTTGGCCCTGATGTGCGGCTCGCACATGTAATCCTGTGCTGCGGCGACCGCGATCCTGACTATGTTTTGCGCGTGCAGCTCGTAGAGGCGTGCGGCATAGGCCTCAACTGAATGGCTCGGAGGATAGTAACCGTGTTTGTCGAGGACGGTATAGGCGCCGCTGTCGATGAAGTGCGGGCCTCCGCCTACAGGCTTCCGGCGGGTCCATAGGCGGTTGATGCTGATGCATCCACGACGAAAATGGACCGCGTCGCTGACTTGGTGTAATCCTGGAAAGAAGATCACCCGCCACGCTCAAAGCTCAGAAGCTGACCTCTAGTGTCGATCTGACCAAACCGAATGCGGCCCGCCACGTGAGGCTTATAGATGGTCTTGACCCCCCGCGACGTGATTGCGACGCGATAGCGAAGGCCAAGGGTAGCGATTTCCACCAGCGCTCCATGGGGGACTAGTACCTTCCACACCGTCATGACTGGACGCCGGCAGCGCGACGCGCCTTCCGTTCAGCCCAGGTCTCCGTCAGATACTTCTCATCCCAAACGGCGGGACCACGCACCAACTTCCTGGGTCTATAGTCGGGGTCAGCTCGGCGGCGAGCTTGGATGTAAGCGCTCTCGGTTTGCGGGAGAGCGAGACGCTCCTCGTGGAGGGCCGACCTAGGCATGCGCCGGCTCCTCTGCGGGTCTGCTGGCGTTGGCCAACTCGGCCTCGGTGAAATACGGGTGCTGCCCCCTGCGCGGCCCTACGGGGATCCGGACGGCCTTCGCGAGCCAGGGGTAGAACTCGGCTGGGTTCTCTCCCTCGGCGCGGACCTTGGCCACGAGGTCTGCCATGGTGATGGGAAACGGGACGCCAAGCACTTCGGCTCCGACCGCGCCGGCGTGGCTGTGGCCGCCCTGGCAGTGCTGGGCGCTCAGAAAGAGGGCGCGCCGGAGAGCGGGCATGGCGACCGACTTCGGATCGTTCGCGGCGCGGCCGGCGCGGATTTCCGCCACCAGGTCATCGGCCGGGCCGCGGGTCTCGAACATCTGCACGATGTCGCCGATCTCGGACGGCTCTGTCGTGACCACGGGGTAGCCGGTCGCGTCGGTGCACACGAAGAAGGTCATGCGGGTGTCTCCTTGGGGAGCTGCGCCAGGCGCGCGCGGACGTGGTCCACAAGCTGGCGATATGCGTCGGGGACCTGGGTCTTCAGGATCTCGCGGAACGCCACGGCTTCGGCGCCCTCCCACGCGGCCTGGATGCCGGCGCGGTCGAGGTCAGGCAGGCGTAGCGAGAAGGCGCCCCCCCAGGTCAGGGCGGCGTCGTGGGGCCGATCAGCCCTCGGCGGAGAGCTTGGGGTCGGTGAACCGCTTGTGGGCGATGAGGCCTTCGATGAACTCGACGGCGCGGAGGAGCTCGGCGCGGTCATCGGCCGACGCCTCGGCCATGGACGCCTTCAGGCGCGGCAAGGCGGCCTTCTCCAGGGCGAGGATCGTGCCACGGGTGATCGGCGGTCGGCGCATGTCGTCCTCGTAGCGCGGCGGCGCCGATTTGGCGAGGCCTGCGGGTCATCAGTTGTTCCGCTTCAGGATCGCGTAGGTGAGCGGGTAAGTCTGGCCGGTGCGGCCGAAGCCCGGCTTCACGCCGGCGAGGTCGCCCTCCTTCTTGCAGGTCACGGTCATCTCATCCCAGACCTTGTCCAGGCGATCCCAGGCGGCGCTCTTCTTGCCAAGCGCGGTCACACCGGCGCGGGCCTCGGGGACGGCGGTGATCAGGCGGAGGCAGCGCCCAAGATCCGCAATGTCCCATGGGATGTCGGCGTCACGTTGCGGGACCGCGCCAAGACAGGCACGCGCAATGTTCTTGCTCGAGATTCCCGTGTCGTCACCGAGCGCCCAGAGTGCGATCGCCTCCACCGCATTCTGGTTCACGATCGCGCTCACGTCGTCGGCTCCACATACTCGGCCGCGAAGATGTTGAGCTGACCCCTGAGCGGCATGAAGGGGAGCGGCCGGGCGTTGGCCAAGACGAAGCCGTAGTCGCCGACGAACCAGGGCGAATCCGACTCCGAGACGCAGTCCACGATGTCAGCGACGCCGACGATGCCTCCGACCGGGTAGGGGTTGCTGTGCTGGCCCGTCCAGGTGTCGTGGGTCACGGGGTGGTGGCCACCGATCAAGGCACCGTGGCAGTCGGCGTCCATCTTCAGGCTGGCGTGAATCAGGACCGGGCCGCGGTGCTTGGTGCGCCAGTCGCGGTTCTCGATGTCCTTGAGGCCGGCAACGATAAGCCATGCCCAAGGCTGGCGGATCGAGAGGGCGACGCGCGGTAGGGCGGTCACGCGGCGGCCTCCGCCAGCGCCTTGCGCACGACGTGCTCAGGCAGGCCGGACTCCTTGACGATCGAGGCTACCTCGGCGTCGGGATCGAGCGAGGGCGCGGCGGCTGGTGTATCTAGGCCGCCGGTGAGCTCCTCGAACCGCGTGAGGAACCGGTACATGGCCTCGGCCTGCCGCCACGGATGGATCTTCTTCGCCAGCGGCGGATAGTTCTCGGCGCCTGGCCAGTCGTGGCCGGCGCCGGCGGTGAGGTCGCGCTTCTCGGTGAAGAGGGCGATCAGGTCGGCGCGCTTGACGCTCGGGTGGAGCGGGTGAGGCACCCTGAACCGGGCGAAGAGCTCCGCCTCGCACCGCTTCTCGATGGCTTTGTATTCCGGGACGAGCTGCTTGAGCGGGCCGTTCATGTCGCCCACCACGAACTCGACCGCGTCGTGCATCAGGGCCGCGTAGGCGTGCTCCGGCTCGACGATGTGCGAAACGATCACGCTGTGCTGGGCGACGGAGTAGTGCTCCACGCTGTCCAGCAGGTGGCCGGTGAACCGGCAGATTCGGGAGAGCGCGGCGGCGATGTCGTAGATGTCGTAGACCGACGCGGCGGGGTTCTCGTAGTCGTAGTAGGTCCCGCCGCGGGTGATGATGGTGGCGCCGATGATGCCGGGCATGCTCACAGCCAGATCCCCCCCAGGATGAAGACGTGGAGGGCGGCGACCTTGGCGGCACCGGCCCAGATCCTGGGGCTTCGAGCAATGCCGTAGTACCGGACGCGCGCCCACCAGGGCGACAGCGCGATGAAGGTGGCGGCCGTGGCTGCGAGGTTGACCGCCAACTCCATCAGGCGCGGACCTTCAGGGCCACGACACCGTCGTGGGCGTTGCGGAGGTCGCGGGCCGCGCCGCGGAAGTATTCCTGGACGCCGGCCGGGAGCGACTTCAGCCCAGCCACCTCGAGGAGCTTGTGCTCCATGGCGACCATGTCGCCGAGCATACCGAGGGCGACAAAGCCGGCGGCAGCCTTGGCCTCGTCCATGAGGCGCGCGGCGGTCTGCACCGCGCTCTCAACTTTCGACGTGTTGTCGGCCACCAAGGTGGGGCGGTTCTGCATGTCTTCGTCTCCGTTCCGATGCGGGTGTGGAGACGACGGTGTCAGCTACCCAGGCGGGACGCAAGCAAAAACTACGGGAGTTTTAAAGAAAATCCGAGAGTTTCCGGGATTATGCGGGAACGTGCGGGATGTCAGTCGACGTTAAATCCTTCGCTGTTCGAGCGGGCACGGCTCCACCCACTAGCTCCTTCGTAATGGTCGCGGACGCTCGGGATCTGCTCCACGACCTGGGTCCAGACATGGTTGTCGGGGTAGGCCTTGGCGATCGCCAACAGGGTTGGGGTGACGCACTCCTTCACCCGGCCGCCGTCCAGCGGGGCGAGGAGTTCGGCCGCGTCGTGCCAGGTCGTGGCCTTCACCAGGCGCAGCTCGTAGGGGCCGCGCTGACCGGGCCGCATGGTCCAGTGGAGGATAGACACGGCGCGCATGCCGGCGACGGCGCCGACGGTCGGGACGGCCTGGGGCCGCGGCTCAACTACAAGGGGGTGGGGTTCCATGGCCGCAATCGGACCATGGCCGCCCGGATCCCACTACTGGGATACCAGGGCAATCGCGGGACGTTGCGGGGCGCGCTAGGACGGGTCGGGAGCGCGGCTTGTCGTTTCGTCCAGGGCGACGACGGCGGCGCTGATGGCGGCGTCCTTTGACCCGAACTTCGTGCGGAGGCGTTCCAGGGCCTTGATGGGCTCCGGCTCAAGCCAAACCGTCACCTTTGTGGAGCCGGTCATCTTTCGACGCGCGACATAGTCAGCATTTATTTCGGTGCGCGACTTCGCCATCGATATGTCCCGTTGGGCAGCCACACGCATATGGCGATCCCGGGGGGTCGCCAAACTGCGCAACGCCTCGCCCCCCTTTCCTACCTTCGTCTCTACGATGATCTTCCCTCCAGATTCAAGGCTGTGCACGCGAGGATTGTGGTTAAGCTAAGAAAGGCGTCCCAGTTGGGTAACGCCGGTCTCTAAAGTGGAGCTCAAACAGGCATCTATAACCGCGACTCGCGTAGGGTCTTTCTCTTTTGGCTACGCGGCCACCCTGAGCGCGTCGCGAATGGGCTCGAGGTCTTGTTCGTCGGCGCCGGCCTGGGCGAGGTCCGCGACCGTGAGGCCCGCCTCCCGCAACAGGCTGAAGCTGTCCCCGCCACGCAATACCTGGGCGAGCGCGTGGGCCAGGCCGCGCTTGAAGCCCGCGCGCCCGGCCGCAGCGTACAGGGAGTCTGGCTCGCCGTCCGTGGCGGGCTGGTCGGACGGTGCGGCGACCTTGTGGGTGGCGTGGAGAACGATGAACTTCCGGCCGGGGTTACGCAGGGCCAGGCGATCGGCCTCCTTCTCGGCCTCGGCCTGGGTATTGTGGCGGAAGCGCGGCACGCGGCCGTTCTTCGTCCAGACCATGTGGAAGTCGCAGGTCTCGCGGACGAGGGCCGGCTCCGGCGGCGCGGCGGTCAAGGTGTCGGTCATCGTTCTCTCCAGGTTTGGTCTACTGGTAGACGGTTGTAGGGCTCGTCTACCCGCAGATCAAGCGCCGATCTCTCCGAGGTCTCCGTTCTCGATCGAGTCCGTGAACAGATAGACCGACGCCGACTCCGCCACGGTCTGGGCGGCGAGCTTCACGTGGGTCAGGACGTCGTCCGGATCCCCGTCGGCGTTCTCAACGATGATCATGGCCAGCGCCCTTGCCGCGACGGCGAACTTGGCGGCCTTGGCCATGTCGCCGGCGATCGCGAAGCCGTCACAGATGGAGCGGGCCACCGCGGCGGCCTCCTCGGTCTTGGCCTCAATCGCGGCGATGAGCGGGTCGGTCTGGGCCGGGGTGTCGGGCCGCTTCAGGCCGGCGAGGTCGGGGACGCTGGCCATGAGGCCGGGGCGGGGGTTGATGATGGGCATAACTATGCTTCTTCTCCAGGGGCAAAGGGGGTGCAGACTAGCTTCGAGCCGTCGAAGCCGAGCGCGCGCATGGTGTGGATCTCCACGCCGGCCTTGGACGCTGCGGCGAGATTGCGGTGCATCATTCCGGCGCGACTCTCAGCCTCTTGCGCCTCGAGGAGCGCCAAGGCGTAGGAGAAGCCCGGCGTGCGGCGGTTGTCGGGGACGTCCTTGAGGGCGGCGACACACTTGGCGATCCCGCTCCACTCGCCGATCTGCATCAGGTGGCGGGAGTTGGTGATCTCGACTTCGGTCGGGAGCGTCTCGGGGTAGAGGTCTTCGGCCTGGCTGGGCGCGGACTGGGGCATGTGGGTTCCGATTCGGTTGAGGTGTCAGGCTTTGGTCACGACGGGGCTGTGGAGAGGCGTTCGATCTCGCTGGCCGCATCAAGGCGCTCACGTATGAGACGTTCGGCCAGCGCCCCATCCGTGATGCGATGTGTGGCGAAGGCCTCGGAAACGATGGGCTCGCGCAGGCGTTCGATCAGGCTCTTTGACCCGTCATAGGAGGGGGGCTTGGCGTGACGAAGCTGGCCCACGATGTCGCAGAGGCTCGGGCGCTCGGCTCCACCTTCACCGTTCAGCAGAACATCAAGCTCCCTCACCAGACGGCGGTGATCGGCCAGAACTTCCTCGTAGTCTGCGACGGTCAGCGCCTCGTCATCTGTGTAGGTCTTCGCCCCTTCAGCGCGGGCGGCGTCGAGGATGTCCTGCAACGTCTCCGGGTACTCCTCTGCGATGCCGGCCCCGGTGTTGCCGCGAGAGGCGAAGACGCGCTTCAGAAGGGCCTTGTCGCGTTCGTTGAAGTCCTTCAGCACTGGCTTTCTTCCTTCATGGAGGAGGTGGAGAGGGCGGCCCACAGGAGCTTGCATCCGAGGTGGATCGCCTGATCGGTGTTGAAGTCGATCTTGCCGCGACACTTCAGGTCATCGGTGATGGCGTGCGCGGCGGCCTCCGCGAGACCGAGCCGCCAATCACGGGTGATCAGCGCAACAATCCCGCCGTGGATGACGGCGTGCGCGCCCAGCGCCTGCCACCAGGGCACGCCTGGAATCGGGGCGGCGCGGTTCTTGGCCTTGGAGAGGAAGTCACCCTGCAAGGGATAGTCGGCGAGCGCGTGGCCGAAAATCATCAGGCCGGTCAGCTTCACCCCTTTGTTGGTGGGGGTCATGCGTCGGTCTCCGTCCACGTCCGGCCACATTCGCGGCAATGCCCGTGGCGGGTGTTCATGCCGTAGGGCTGGACGATCCAGTCGTCTCGGTGGAGCGCGGCGCAGACGAGCGCGGCGAACCATTTCTTGAGCATGCTCATCCCGACACCGGCTGCAGGCCAGTTGTCGCGTGCCAGTAGTAGAACCGACCGTCGACGGCGCAGCCGATCTCGTCGGCGTCATAGAGCCGCTCGAGCCGGCGCAATGCCTGTTTCGTGGTGAGGCTGAAGTAGTCCGCGACCTGGCGCGTCGAGCGCAGGCCGTCGCCACCCTTCAGTCGGTCCTTGACCGTCATGCGCGCGAGGTACTCGGGGATGGTTTCGGGGCCGCCCTTCGGAACCGGCTCCATGTAGGCGAAACTCGCCTTGTCCAGGTTCTCCGCGAACCACCTATAGGCGGCGTCGCACCTCACCAGGGGGCGATAGACACGAGCCGGCCCATCGTTGAGCGGCTCCACATTGGCGACGCCCTTGGCCACCAACTCGTCTAGTGCGGCCTGGCCTCGCGCGTTCGGACGGTTCTCCACCATCTGGAATGTCAGCATGCCCATGCGCGGCCACATCATCAACCCGAAGTGGGCGCCGGCCATGGCCTTGGCGTCGTCGGACAGGGCGTCCAGGTCGAGGGTGGGGGATTCGGTCATGTGGGGGCTCCTAAAAAACGACGGTAGCGATCACGCCCCACGACAGGGTGCTCGCGACCACGATGAAAGTGAGGGTCCAGCGCAGGGGCCAGCGGGGGTCTTCGGACGGCGTCATGGCCACCTCTCCTGGATCTCGGCGCCGCCCACCATGGCGGTCACGGCCGCGAAAAAGAGGCCCGAGATCTGGCCCGCGCCGTGCTGGACCAGGGTGCCGACCGTGACCGCGAAGAGCAGAAGCCCGAGCGCGCACAGATAGGCGATGAGGGGGTGGCGGGACCGTTTCATCAGCCCTGCTCCTCGGTGACCACGAATTGATCCGGAGCGGGGCGCTTGGCCAGCGTCATGACGTGGCGCTGCAGCGCGGTTTCAGCGTCCGGAGCCCGGACCCGCACGCTCGAGCCTGTGGCTGGGTTTTCGGTGATCCGGTAGCCCTTCAGGTCCAGCCCGCGGGCCTGGTCCAGAACGGCTTCGATCTGGTCGTAGAGCTCAGTGGCGCGGTTGAACGGCTGGATGAAGTCCATCGCCTCGCGCAACAGCTCGTACATCGCGGGGCCGGCGTCGCGCCTCTGGTGGTAGGCGGTCTTCTCCGCGTCCCAGGCTTCCTGGAGAGTGTCGGCGGCCGCCTGGATCTCGCGAGCCTTGGCCAGTTCGGTCTCGTAGAGCGGGGCGATGCCCACCAGGACCGCGGCGATGCGCTCAGGCGCCGGCTTCGGGTTGGGCACCCACTCGCGCTCGAAGGCGTAGCGGGCCTTAGGGTTTCCCTTCCTGTAGAGCGTGAGGTTCGAGGCTCGGCCGTCGTAGTAGACCTTGCAGGCGTAGCCGTCGTCGAACGCAGCGATCGCCGTCATGCTCGGCCGAACCAGGTCGAGGCGGTGGATCTGCGGCTGGGTGAACTCGATGACTTTCATTCCGGCCTCCTAGGCGAACAGGGCGAGTTGAACGGGGGCGGCCGGGCGAGCCGCGATGCGGGCCGCGCGGACCTCGGCGCTGTGCACGCGGGCGGCGACGTCACAGGCAGCGAGGGTCTGAGCGGCGAGGCGCTCGTGGGTGGCCTCGGCCTCGTGAAGCGCGGCGAAGTTCTTGGCCGACTTGCTCCGGCGAAACGCTGTGAGAGCGGCCCGGTAGGTCACGCAGGCCTCGTCGAACTGGGCTTCGAGAGCCTCTCGGGCGGCGTTGGCTTCGGCGTAGGTCATGCGGTCTCTCCGTCTACTGGTAGACCGTCTACTGGTAGACCGGATACGTCAAGAGGAAATCGCATCAAAACGGATACTCAACGTGCATGTTGAGAATTAGCCAAGTGCCTAAGTCCTCACCCTGGGTGCTCGCGCGACCAGCCCTGGACGTGGCCCAACTCATGGCAAAGCGTCGCGGCATACGGCTCGTCTGGGTAGGCGCACGGGTTCGGCATGTAGACCCGGCCGTCCTGGACGCAGGCGACGTAGGCCATGCCCACCGGCGGAGGGCCGCGCATCAGCAAGCCGCACACGTCGCCGATGTAAGCCGGGTCGATCGTCTGGATCCGCGCGCTCGTCTCGTCCTGGTAGCGGGTTGGCGGAACGGCTGAGCTGAAGATCCCGGCCGCGGCCTGGAGCGACAGGGCGGCGAGCGTGAGGCCAATGGGGATGGAGAGTGGGTGTCTCATCGCGCGGCCTCGACAGCGTCGATCACGCGCTCGATCGTGCCGGACCACGCCGGCCGGCCGCCTAGCTCCTGGGCCGCTTGCATCTCGGCTTGGGGCCTGGCCATGCCGTGGTCGTACTCGAGAACGCCGGCGCGCTCCTCGAAGGCGGCTATGTGTTCGGCGAGGGCGAGTCGGGCGGACATAGCCCTAGGCTCGCGTCACGACTCGCGGCTGGCCTCAGATCGGGGGCGCGGACTCGCACGTCACGAAACTGACGGAAGCCGCAAAGCCTTATTGCATAAGGGGTTGTGGGATCGGCCGGCTACCTGCTGGCGGTATTGCCGGCGGTGGCGCGCAATTCGGCCGCCTTCTGGCGCATGGCGGCGACCGATTCGCGCACGCCTGGCGGTGGAGGGTTCTGCGTCGCAGCGTCGGCCTCCATCTGGTCGGCTTTCGCCGCATAGGCCCTGGCCAGCGCCAGCGGATCGGCGGCCGCGGCGGCCTGCAGCTCGTCCTCGGTCATGCGGCCGATGCGGTCGCGGATCTGGTCCAGGTCTTCGCCCATGTGTCCGGTCTACGCCTGGCGGGTGGCGATCTCAAGCGGCTCGAGGCCGGCGCGGCGGGCCTGGCGCACCATGTCGGCGGTGCCGGTGTCTCCGGGGAAGGCCACCACCAGGTCGGGGTGCCCATCCCGCAGCATGGTTGCGTTGCGCCATGGGCCGGCCGCGGCGTCATAGGCGGAGCCGTCCTTGCGGTAGCGGACCACGGGGCCGGCGGGCGCGGGAGCCTGGCCGAAGTGCGGCCGGCTGTGGTTGTCGAAAGCCTCGAAGGCCTCGGCCGTCATTGGAGGCGCGTTCTCCTCCGCGGCCCGGTGATAGGCTTGGACGATGCGCTTGACGAACTCGGTGTCGCGCTCGCCCTTCTTCTTCTTGAGCGGCTCACGCTGGGCGACGATGAGGGCGGCCACGCTGTCGTTGAGCGGGTGCGCCGCAGAGAGGGGAGCGGGGTCGATGATGAAGACTTGGCCGGTTCTCCAACCGCGCTCGCATATCTCCCGAAGCTCGTCTTCGTCGAAGTCGCAGGCATTATACATGACGCGCGCGGGCACATCCGACCTTACTCTGTTGAGCTCGGCGACCGTGCGCGCGTGGTCACCCATCAGGGCTTGAACCGCCTCGATCGCCGGCTGGTGGCCGCGAACGGAGAGCTGCGGATCCGTGCCCTCGCCGACGCAGATCAGGTGCATGCCGATCTCCGCCTCCTTCTCGGCGCGGCCCTGCAGGCGCCCCTCGGCGCGGACTGCGTCCAAGAGGCGATTGAGGGTCTCGGGCGAGCTGTAGGTCCGGAGGGCCGCTGTCGCGACATCCAAGTCGATCATCGCGGCGTTGGCGGGGCTCAACTGGCCCATCAGACCCGCGCCATGCCGGCGACCGGGATCGCGGTGAGGATGACGTCGAAGAGGCTGTGAGCCGCCGCGTAGTTGCGGAGCTGGTCCTCCATCGGCAGGTTGACGTCCAAGTCGACGAGCTCCACCAGCTCGGGCGGCATGGCGGTCGCGTAAGGGTTCGTCCTGACTATGAGGTGGCGCCTCATAAGTTTCTGCGAGATCAGCGAGCCGGTGAAGGTCAGGGGGGAGCTCATGGGCGGTTCCTCGAGGGGAGTTCGATGTTGGGGTTGGTGAAGGCGCCGGGTGTTCCGAAGAAGAGCGTCCTGCGTCCGATCGGCACCGCCGGCGTGGAGCCATCGCACTCGTCGACGATCACGAGGTCTCGGCCGCGAAGGTGTGCCTGCGACCGGGCGACCTGATCGGCCGTGGTCAGCGTCGTGTGGCCGCCGCTCCAGTGCTCGGCGACGTTGCGCGCCAGGCGGGACTTGCCCGTGCCTTGCTCGCCGGTGACGGTGAACACGGGGGCGTCGCCCTTCAGCCAGCGCAGGATCTCGATGAGGGCGTCGAATTCGGCGTTCGGCTGGGCCTGGGCGGTGCTCATAGTCATTGTCTCCGAGTCGGACGCTGCGCGCGGGGCTAGGCGGCGTCAGGGGTTGCGGGGCGCTCGACTGGGCCGTCGGCGGTAGTGTTGGCGGTCATCATGAGATCCGCCAGACGCGGAATGCGCCGGTCTCGCCCTTGGCCACTCGGAACTTCGCCCCGGTGATCAGGTAGGCCTTGGTCCGAACGCTCTCGGGGTTCCGGCCGACTAGGGAAATACTGTCACCGACCTGCATGAGGCGCAGTGTCTCGTTGAAGCCCCTAGGCCCAGGCCGGCGGCGCTCCGGGATGGGGATGCCGGCCTCGATCTTCGGATACTCTGGCTTGCTGGGCATTGGTGAACTCCATCCAATACACAACAGGTACAAGCTGTCGTCCGGCTCGTCTCAAGGATAGGCGAGACATCGCGGGACTACTGGTGATTACTCAGGAGCATGCGGGAAATCGCGGGAACATGCGGGACTTAAGCCCCTATTCGGCCTTGCGTTTCCGCCGGATCTGTGAGCACTTGGGAGCTTCGCGAAGGCCTCCACGTCTTGCCCCTCGAAACGCCACTAGGCGCCGGGCAAGCTGGGGGCCTTCGCTGCGTCTGGACTTCAGACCGTAACAAAATCCGCACTGATTTCATTGACGAAATCGGGATTTGTAACGAACAGCTCCCGGACCGTAACGCATTTTGTAACAAGATTTCCTTTGTTTTCATTGGGGAAATCGCAATTTGTAACGATGTAACGGTCAATCCCAGAAACACATACCCCCCATGCGTGATAGGACCCCCTATCACCCCATAGCCATGCCTACAGATCCCTCGCATAGGGGGTCTATATATCTACAATACATCGTTACATCGTTACAAAAGGATAGAAGAGTAATAAAAACAGCAGCTTAGTTTGATACGGTACGCGATACGTAACAGCGCGGCGCGTTACAAGTCCGGAATTCTCGAATGAAAACAGCGGAAAAGACGTAACGGTCCGCTGGAGCGCGAAAATAATGGCCCTGAGCTCATCCCGCCTGCTCATTGGTGATCTCTAGACTTCCCGGAGCGTCCCTGTAGCGCCCTCGATTACCCGGGTGTCCTTGAGTCAAGCGCCCCCAACCCATGCGACCCATGTTGTCGGGGATAGGGCGATCGCCTGAACCGCCGGGCGTTCCGACCGCCTGGCCTTCCCCGCCTCACACGGGGACCACATGGCACGCGCTCACCCTCCAGCACCGACACCAGCACCGGCCCCGGCCGCTGTGCCGCGTCATGCGGATGGCGTCGCCTATAGCGAGATCGCCGCGGCGCCTGGCATGGAGTTCTTCGCATGCGCCGCCCTGCGCGCCACCATGTCCGTCAAGGGCTGCGGCACGCGCTGGACCCAGGCGCAGGGTGGGGACCGGATCCAGGAGGCGGCGCGCACGGCCGTCCGGTCGACCTACGGGCGGGCCAAGTCGAACATCTCTCACCGCGCCGTCGGCGCCATGCGCCGCGACCTGGTCAACGAGAACGAGAGCTTCGCCCAAAGCGAGCGCGTCGCCGGCGCCATGGAAGCCCGCGCCAGCCTGACGAACACCTGCAGGTCTTGCCCGATCGGCGCGGCCCATGCCGGCGCGGACCACGTCCACCACTCCAAGCTGTTCGGCGCCTCGATCTGCCCGGCCTGCCGCACCGGCGCGACGCGCATGATCGGCAACAAAGTCTGCGTCTCCTGCTACAACCGGCGCCGCGAGCTGCGAGCCGGGAAGAACGCCCGCGGCAACGCGCCGATCGAGCTGATGCAGCGGCCGGTCCATCCCATCGAATTCCGCATGGCCGTCGACGGCCGGCCGCGCCGCGTGCGCGCCCAAGGCGCCGACCTGCTCGAGCCCATGGTCCAGGCGCTGCGCGTCACCAAGGGTGAGCTGGCGTTCGCCTTCGTCGGGCCGGAGCGGACCCTCCAACAGGCGAGGCTCTTCTGATGGCGCTCCTGGCGCTCTGGATCCTCGTGGCCGCCGTGTCCGCCTGGCAGGCCTTCGCGGCCGGCGACTATACCCTGGCGTTCGTCTACGCGGCCGCCGCGCTCGTCGTCCCCGGCGCGATGCTCCTTCTGGTCCGCCGGCCATGAGCAAGGCTGACTACATCTGGAAGGTCGAGGGACATATCTGTGCCGCTTGTTTTGGACGCGTCCTGGCCAAGACGGTCGAGGGCGGCAAGCGCGAGTTCCGCTGCTCCAACTGCGACGCCACCTGGGCCGGCGAGGCCAAGGGCGGGTGCTGCTGCGGCATGAAGGTGGGCAACCGCGACGCCGGGATCCGCTGTGTCGCGAACCCGGACCGCCGGCCTGAGCTGCTCTCCGAAATCATCGCGAAAGAGGTGGCGTGATGCGGTTCGAGCCCAAGCCCCTCTGGACGCGCGACCACGAGCGGCTGATCCGCGCGTGGGAACAACTCCACCAGGCGCAAGCCGAGCGTGGCCAGGCCGACGGCTGGGACCTGGGCGGCTGGCTGCTGCGGAAGTTCGGGGTGGCGACGACGCGCCGCCTGACCGCGGCCCAAGCGAGGCAAGCCCGCCGCTGCCTCCACGCCTGGCGCGCGGGGATCATGGGCCTGGCTGAGTGGCGACGTCACCCGCGCCAAGAGCGCCGAAACATGCGCCGGATCGCCGCTCGCCGGGCCGCCACCGCCTACAATACCGCCGGTGTCCGCGGGGCCGACTACGCCGACGCCATACGCGGCACGGCGTTGGAGGGCTTGGGCCGACTCATGCCGTCCGAGTCGGCTCGATGAGTGTCGCTGCGCATCGCTTCGATAATGAGAAACGCCGGCGGCCGGACAGTCATGCCCGCCAGGCCATGCTTACGCCCGGCTATGTCCTGGAGCCAATTCGGGAACATCTCGGCGGGATCGGCCTCGACCCCTGCACCGAACCGGACAACCCCACCCGCGCCGATACCTTCTACTGCCTTCCCCAAGATGGGTGCGCGCTCCCGTGGGATGCGCAGACGGTGTTCTGCAACCCGCCCTATGGCGAGGCCAAAGACCGTTGGGCGGCTCGGTGCATCACTGAGGGCGAGCACAGGAAGGTGCTCCTCCTGATACCAGCCCACACGGAAAACCGGACCCTTCAACGCTGCCTGTCGGCATGCACCTCGGCCATGTTCATCAAGGCACGCCTCCGGTTCGGCGTGCTGAGGGATAACGGGCGCCAAGAAGCTGCTTCCCACGGGTCAGTGCTGCTCGGCTTCGGCGTGAATCTGACCGGCATCGCCGTGCCTGGTGTCGTCATGGTGCGGGCGATCTGATGTTCACCGTCCCCACCGCCGACGGCGCCGACAGCCCGTGGCCGATCTTCGAGCGCCTGCTGCTCACCCACGAAGAGCTGGGCGAGCTGGCGTCGATGATCGACAGCGAGATCCGCGTCGCCTTCCTCATGCGCCTGGGCGACTGGGGCAAGCACGGCCGCATGACGCTCGGCATGTGCTGCATCCCCTCGGTCCAGGGCGAGCTCAAGCCGCTCTTCGTCCAGCTCCTCGAGGACACGCTCGGCTACTTCCCCGACTTCCTGATCCTGCTCAATGCAGACTGGTGGGAAGAGGCCTCGCCGCTGCAGCGGGAGATCCTCGTCTTCCACGAGGCGATGCACGCCGGGCAGGCCAAGGACAAATACGGCGCGCCTCGCTTCCACCGCGAGACCGGCGCTCCGATCCCCACCATCCGCGGCCACGACGTCGAAGAGTTCACGCCCGTCGTCCGGCGCTACGGCGCCTGGAAGTCCGACCTGGCTGAGTTCCTCGCCGCGGCCGCTGAAGCCCCCAACGCACCTGACAACCTGACACCGACAGGTCCGCCCGTCGTGACAGTCGGATGTCAGGAGGAGGCCGACGATTCGTCTGGCCCTGAGGAACCCCAAATGACGGCCGAATCCACGAACCGAGGCGAGCGATGAGCGGGGCACTCCTCAGGGTGTGGGCCGCGTCCGAGCGGGCGAGCCTGGCCAACATCGAAAACCAGTTTGGGCCGAACCTCGCCCACCGGGCCGCGCGGCGGTTCGTCTACGAGATCACAGCCTGGGTCACCGAGACGCAGGGCAAGCCCGACGCGCTCAAGATGCTCTTCGCTGCGCAGGACGCGATCGCACTGGACGTGCTGATCGACGATCGCCTTCCCGAGATTGCTCCCGACGAAGAGCTCGCGCCAACGGTCACAGAGACCCTCGGCGGAATGACCGACGCGCTCGAGCATATGGCTGACGCGGTTCACGCGGTCGCTGCGCCGCGGACCCTCGGCGAGGCCGCCTACGACCTGTTCGAGCGCGTCACCTGGTGGCCGCTCGCGCTCGTGGCCGGCCTGATCATCGGGATGGCGATCCAATGAGCGTGCTCTTCGCCAAGGATCCCGACGCCCGGACCTACACCTGCGCCGACCTGAAGGCCGGTGAGTGCAAGTGGCCGATCGGCTCACCTGTGCTCGGCGACGCCAGCCGGACCCGCTTCTGCTGCGCCCCGAACGAGGCGCCCGGCGCGCCCTACTGCCTCACCCACGCCAACGCCGCCTACGGGAGACCCGAGTGATGCGTATCCTTCAAATCGAAGACGACAGCGCCACGGCGCAATCGGTCGAGCTGATGCTCAAGTCCGAGGGCTTCTCGGTCTACACGACGGACCTGGGGGAGGAGGGCGTCGATCTCGCGAAGATCTACGACTACGACCTCATCCTGCTCGACCTGAACCTGCCCGACATGAACGGCGCTGACGTCCTGCGCACCCTGCGGGCGGCCAAGATCGCGACACCGATCATGATCGTGTCCGGGACCTCTGACCCGACGGCGAAGGTGCGGCTGCTAAACGCCGGCGCCGACGACTTCCTGGCGAAGCCATTCCACAAGGATGAGCTGGTCGCGCGGATCCACGCGATCATCCGGCGGTCGCGCGGGCATGCGCAGTCGGTCATCAAGACGGGGCTGATCACGGTCAACCTCGACGCCAAGTGGGCGAAGGTCGGGACGTCGAAGGTCCACCTGACCGGCAAGGAATACCAGATGCTGGAGCTGCTCTCGCTCCGCAAGGGCACGACCCTGACCAAGGAGATGTTCCTCAACCACCTCTACGGCGGGATGGACGAGCCTGAGCTGAAGATCATCGACGTGTTCATCTGCAAGCTGCGCAAGAAGCTGCGCACCCAAGGAGCGGGAGCTCACATTCAGACCGTCTGGGGTCGCGGCTACGTCCTAATCGATGAGCCGGCCGACGAGACCGAGGACGTGCCCGAAACCGATGTGGGCGGCCGCCCCGCGGGGAATGATCCTCGCGACACCGTGGTTGGGCGACTGGTCGAGGCTTTGA
This sequence comes from Phenylobacterium ferrooxidans, assembly GCF_042714595.1. Taxonomy (NCBI): domain Bacteria; kingdom Pseudomonadati; phylum Pseudomonadota; class Alphaproteobacteria; order Caulobacterales; family Caulobacteraceae; genus Phenylobacterium; species Phenylobacterium ferrooxidans. Next base: position 59,873 of record NZ_JAOTJD010000005.1, read on the forward strand.
GCGACGGCCCGGCGGGCGCGGTCGACTTGGCGCGCCATCTAAAGAAGCGCCCGCTCGACATTCGGACCGCGGCGTCGACCGCGATGCGCAAGGGCCTGCTGGAAAACGCGGCCGGCCGGAAGGCGGCGGTCTACAAGATCCGGCCGGCTGGCGAGAAGTTCCTCGCCGAGGCGGCCGCGCGGTTCGACGGGGTCTCCGCGTGAGGCCCGCCGCCGACACTACCGCCGGCGCCGCGGTGGAAGAGGGGCGCAAACCCTTTGGCCGCAAGGTCCCGGACGTCGACGGCCGACTCGTGGATGACGAGTCGGCTGCGAAACAGGGCTACCTCTACCAGATCCCGAACACCTTCTTGCGGCGGTGCGCGGTTCTGGGGTTCACGCTCGTGGCCTGCCTGGTGACCGGCATCATCACTGCGGTGTTCGCGCCCTACGCGGCCGCACTCGCCGCCGGCGCCGCGGCCCGCGAATTCGCCGATGAGTTCGGCTTGCACTTCTACGGCACCCGCCGCGCGGTTCGGATCGCGCGCCTGGCGTTCATGCTCGCCTGGGACCGCGAGGCGGTCTCGAACCCGGACGCCGCCGCCGCTCGCATGCAGGCCCGCGCGGATCGGTGGCACAAGTGAGCCGCGCCAAGCCCACCGAGGCCCAAGTCCTGGCCGTCCTGGCGAAGCGCCGCGGCGGCGTGATGACCTACGTGATCCGCAACGGCCTGCAGATGGACGGGGTCGGCAATTTCGAGACGCGCGACGTGCTCACCGTCTGCCGGCGCCTCGAGCGAGCCGGGAAGGTGAAGCTGGTCCACACCAACTACGCCGTCATGCTGTGCTGGGACATGGTCGAATGAAGGCCTGCCCGCATTGCGGCGGCGAGCTCTCGGCGCCGGCCGCGCACCGCGGCGAGCTCGAGCGCCAGCTTGGCGACGCGTCGGCCGCGGCGAACCTGCGCGAGCGCGCCCGATCGGCGGACGGCAACCACGGCAAGGCGGTCCGGCTGGCCGATACCGAGTTTGTGGCCTGGCGCGGCTACGTCTGGGCCAAGGTCCGCGTCCGCAAGGCGGGCACCTGCTGCATCTCCGCGGCGGCCATCCCGCCCGGCGCCTGGGCATGGCGACAACTCTCCGAGGTGCGTGACCGCGACGATCGTGTGCACGCCGACGCGTGGGCCGACCTATGACACCCTCCGATCTCCAGGCTCAGGCCATCGCCGCCATCAAGGCTTGGTGGCTCGACCCGAACCGCAAGCAGGTCTTCTACCTGGCCGGCTACGCGGGCACGGGCAAGTCCACCGTCTACGAGGTGATCCGGCAAGAGCTCGAGGCGCTCGGCGCCGAGAAGATCGTCACCTGCACCTTCACGGGCAAGGCGGCCAACGTCCTTCGCCGCAAGGGCACGCTGGACGCGATGACGCTGCATGCCGCGACCTACTCGTTTGAGGAGGATCCGAAGACCGGACGCTTCACCTTCACCAAGAACCCCATGGGGCCGGCGGCGAGCGCGGACCTGATCGGCCTCGACGAGTGCTCCATGGTCGACGACGACATGGCGGAGGATCTCCTCAGCTTCGGCAAGCCGATCCTGGTCATGGGCGACCCTGGACAGCTACCGCCCATCCGCGGCCCCGGCGCCTTCACCGCCGGCGAGCCCGACTTCTTCCTGCGCGAGATCCATCGTCAGGCGGCCGATAGCCCCATCTTGCGCATCGCGACCGCCGCGCGCCTCGGCGAGCGTGTCGAGATCGGCGACTACGGCTCCGGCGTGAAGGTGCTGCAGCTCACCGGCGAGACGGCCGAAGAGGTCTATCGCGACGGGACGCAGGCGATCTGCGGTATCCACACCGCCCGCCACAAGATCACGGCCGAATACCGCAAGCGCCGCGGCTTCGAGGGCGTCATCCCCATGGTCGGCGAGACGCTGATCTGCATGCGCAATGACCGGTCTCGCGGCCTGTTCAATGGCGGCCTGGGCGTGGCGCTCAAGTCGCGCAAGGTGCTCTCCGGCCTCTACCGCCTCGACGTCCAGATGGAGGATCACGAGCATCCGGACCCGGATCTCGTGGTCTCGCCTCACCACTTCCTCAAGCACACCGACCCCACGGCGGAGCGGCCGCAAGGCGTGCGCGGCCTGCTCGAGTTTGACTACGGATATGTAATCACCTGCCACAAAGCGCAGGGAAGCGAGTGGCCTCACGTAACCATCGTGGACGACTCCGGGTCGTTCAGACAAGACGCGGCGCGATGGAAGTATACTGCGATCACCAGGGCCTCTGAGGGTCTTACCTTGTTGGTGAGGCGGTGAACCTTTCTCAATCAGAGCTTTCGGCCCGGAAATCCGCTGCAAGAGTTGCTGGCGAAAAGACCTACTTGGGGAACGTGTGTCCTAAACACGCAGAGCTTTCCGGTCAGCGCACAATTTGGAACGGCACGTGCGTGACCTGTTGCCGAGAATCCGGCCGCGCCCGGACGTCAGCGTGGACAGCCAGGAACCCGGACCGCGCAAGGGCGATCGGGATCCAATCTAAGGCCAGAAACGCGGCAAATCGCCGAGAAAGGGACCGGCGTCGGTACGCCGCCGAGCCTGAAAGGTTCGCCGCGACCCATGCTCGCTACCGGGCTAAGGCCGGGGTGGCTGAGAGCATGCGCGCGGCCGCAAGCCGGTCGGCAAAGGCCAATCGCCCTAAGCGAGCGGAACATCAACGGTTGCGTAGCCACCAGGTCCGCCATTGCCGGTTAGCGAAACGCTATGCCGTAGAGACGGGACGGCTTTATGCCCAGGCCGCCGCGGTGTCTGAGAGTGCCGGCGTCGTCCATCACGTCGATCACGTTGTGCCGCTTCGCGGAAAGAACGTCTGTGGCCTGCATGTTCCATGGAACCTGCCGGTGATCACCAAGACCGACAACTTAGCCAAGCACAACAAGCTTCCCCCTGAAGACAAACTGCTCGCGCCCGCTGAAGAAGCCGACGCGCGCCTCACCCTGCTCAAGAGGACGCGATGATGGCAACCCTGGTTTGGTACGGCGGCTGGCTACTGGTCGCATCGGTGATCCTCGGTCACTTCGCCTGGAGCTTCGTCCTGGGCGTGGCGCTCGGTCGCCTGATTTTCGCTGCAGTTTACGTTGCGGCCTGGTTGATCAAGCGCCTCCCGCGCGAGTTCAGCATCGGCGGCGGGTTCCGCGTCGTGACCTACGGCGTCGTCGGCCGGACATCGCTGGTCTACCTGCCGGCCTGGATCCTGCGCCTCGGCCCAAACTACCATCGCAGCCGCATGACGAGCTCCGGCGCGATCCGGGTCTTGTGGGAGCTGAGTTTAGATTTCGGCCGCCGGCCGGAGCCGATCGCGGAAGGCTACACATGCTGGGCACGATCGTGGCGTCTGGCGTTCGCCTGGCCGGTGCAGTTGCATTGGCGGAAGAACTACCACCCTTCGCGGGCCTGGACGGGTCGGGACCTTGAATTGAGCGCCGTGAAGTGGTGGACCCCCAAGGGGTGGAGGGTGCGGCACTTCCCGATTCATCGGGGCCTCGGCGGATGAGGGCTCAACTTCTCCGCAAGTTGCTCCTGGCCGGTGCCTCCGTGGCGGCCCTGGCGCGCCAGACCGCCAACGATGCCGCTATCTGTGAGGGGCCGGTCGAGCTGATCGTAACCAGTGCAAGGCGTTGTGGCTTGCCGTCCGATTCAGGCGAAGCGAGTCGGCCGCCCGCTGGCGGTGCGAAATGACCGCCGGTGAGCAACGCCTGGCGGCCTGGGATCGCCACGAATTCATGGCGACGGAGATGCAGAACGAGGCGGGCAAGGTTGTGGCCGGCTCCTACTGCCAGCGCTGCTCCATGTTCGCGCCGCACGGGATGTACCTGAGGATCAAGCCGTGCCGGCCGGTAGCGGAAGGCGCCGATGGCCGGGTCTGAGGCGGAGGAGAGGATCCGGGTGAAGGCTGTGGCCGCGCTCCGGAGGCTCTACCCCGACGCGCGCATCATTCATGAGCTGGTCCTGGAGCAAGGAGGCATTCGGCTGGATGTCGCCGCCGTCACGCCAGATCAACTGATCGTGGTCGAGATCAAGAGCGAGCGCGATGTGCTGAAGCGCCTGACCGACCAGATCAACCGCTCGCGCGAGGTCGCGCAAGGCGTGTGGGTGGTGGTGGCGCCCAAGCATGTGCCGGCCGTTGAGAAGCGGCTGAGCTCCTATGTCCAGCGCGAGGTCTACGGGCCACCGTCGCGGTGGAGCGTTGAGGGCATAGTCACGCGCGCCCTGGCCGCCGGCAAGGAAGTATCGTCGTCCGCCCGGATCTGGAGCAATGGCCAAACCAGCGCGCCGAACCCGGCCTATGAGCCAGCGTTGCTCAACTGCCGCCTGCTGACTGAGGGTGTGGACGGCGAAAGCCTCACGCCGATTCGGCGCTCGTGCAGCGAGCGGCCGTATCCCCGCCCGAGTGAGATGCTGAAGATGCTCTGGGCGGATGAGCTCCGGACCGTGCTCGGCAATCACCGTCTCGCCGTCCACCGAACCACCACGCGCAACGCCGCGATGCTTACCGCGGTCGAGCACATGACCGGTGGCGAGATCCGGCGCGCGGTGTGCGCGGCGCTGCGCACGCGGCCGTTTGCTCGCGCGGACGAGCCCGAAAACAGGCCGGCCGCCCCAGTCGTGACTCGATCCTCCCAACTGCAACTGGGAGTCTGAAATGGCTGGAAGCCTCAACAAGGTTCAACTGATCGGCAACGTCGGCGCCGACCCGGAGATCAAGTCGCTCAACAGCGGCGACCGGGTCGCGAACCTGCGCATCGCCACCTCGGAGTCCTGGAAGGACAAGAGCACCGGCGAGAAGCGCGAGAAGACCGAGTGGCACAGCGTCGTTGTGTTCGGCGACGGCCTGGTCAAGGTGATCGAGAGCTACGTCACCAAGGGCTCGAAGATCTACATCTCCGGCGCCCTGCAGACGCGCAAGTGGCAGGACCAGTCGGGCGCCGACCGCTACTCCACCGAGATCGTGCTCAAGCCGTTCAACGGCGAGCTGATCCTGCTCAGCGGGCGCGGCGATGGCGGATCCGGGGCCGGCGGCGGCGGACAGGACCAGGGCGGCGGCCAAGCGGCACAGACGCAGCAGCGCGCCCCGGCCGGCGAGATCGACGACAGCATCCCGTTCTAGCCAATGCTGAGCGACGCCGACCTGAAGGTCAAAATCTTCGCGGAGATCGTCGCTCACGTGCGCGTCTACGGCCGCGCGCGCTGGGAGCTGATCCGCGAGAACCCGGCCTATGCCGGGCTGGTCGGCAAGGATCTCGGCCCGGCGGCGGAGCGCAAGTTCTTCCGCTGGGTGGACTCGGCGACGAAGAGGTCGACGGCCGACGTCGTGGGCACGCGCATGGCGGTGGAGCAGTCTGCGCAGTCGGCGTCGCTCGACGATGGGGCCAAGCGCGCGCGCCTGGCGGCTGAGAAGAACATCCCGGCCGCCCCGTCTCCGGCCTACATGGCGCGCGAGGGCGCCGGCGCCGACCGGAGCATCGACTTCCTGGCCGGCCTGCACGGCATCTGGGCCGACGCGCAATTGCTTCGCGAATACGCGATGGCCAAGGACGCGGACGCGCCCAACGGCGAGAAGATCAAGAACCCCATGTTCTTCGAGAAGTCGATCAAGGCTCGGCTCGATGTCATGGATTCGGGCCTGCGCGTCATGCAGGAGATCTGGGACCTGCGCTACCAGCAGCGGTTCTATGACGCGATCGTCGACATCATCGTCACGGAGCTGGCCGCCTATCCGGACGTGCAGCTCAAGGTCATGCGCCGGCTCAAGGAGCTCAATGACCGCCAAGGCATGACGATCCACGCGGACACGACCTGATGGCCGGGCGCGGCCCGCCTCGGCGCGGCGGAAGAGCACGGGCGGCTCCGGATCCGCAGGGTGCCCTTGGCGGCGCGATCGCACGCCTCGAGGTGGAGACCGGCCACAAGCTCACCGAAAATCAGAAGTCCATCCCGGATGACATGACGTTCCTCGAGTGGTGCCAGAAGTTGGGCCGCGAAGGGATGAAGGTCGACGGCAAGCCGTTCGCCCTGGCTGACCGGCCGGCGATGGCGTGGATCTATGACCAGATCCCGAGCACGCGCGAGGACGCCTACAACTTCATCCTGGTCCTGATGAAGTGCGCGCAGGTCGGCTTCACCGTCCTAGAGATGTTGGCCTGCATCTATCTTGGCCTGAAGTTCGGGCCGGGCACGGTCGGCATGTTCCTGCCGGACATGAACCTGGCCGGCATGAAGTCTACCGAACGCTTCATGCCGATCGTGCGCTCGATCCCGTCGGTGCACGCACTGATGACCCAGGACGCCGCGGACGGCACGGGGCGTAAGCAGGGCGAGGGCAACGTCAACCGGCGGCGCATCGACCAGGCCTTGTTCGTCTTCTCCTGGACGTCGGGCAAGTCGACGACTGAGTCGATCCCCATGGACGTCCTGACCTTTGACGAGGTCCAGGAGATGACGAAGGAGCAGCTCGAGAAGACGATCGAGCGCCTCTCGGCGTCCACGCTGCGCTTCACCCTCATGGGCTCGACGGCGAATTGGCCCGACGAAGACATCCACCACTGGTTCAAGAAGGGGTCGCAGTATCGGTTCCACACCCAGTGCCCGGAGTGCGGCGTAGCGAAGCCGCTCGACGACTATTTCCCGGACTGCATCGACTTCGACAAAGAGCGCCGGGTCTATCGCTACGTCTGCCAGGCCGGCCACTGGATCGACGACACCCAGGCCGGCGAGTGGATCGCGGAGAACCCTGACGCAGACCTGCCGATTGACTTCACCATCCCGATCAAAGACCGGCCCAAGCGGATCCGCTCGATCCACTTCCCCCAGTTCCTGTCGCCGACCATCTCCGCCGGCGACATCATGGAGGCCTACAACGACGCCACGGACCTGAAGAACTTCCACAACCGGAAGCTCGGCAAGCCGTTCCTGGATCCGTCGGTCACGCCGGTGACGCTCGAGCACTGCGCGCAGGCGGTGGCGGCGGGGATCAAGGCCGGCGTCGTGTGGAAGACGCGCGCGCGGAACACGTTCATGGGCATCGACCAGATGGGCCAGTTCAACGTGCACATCATCAAGGAGCGCCTGCCCGACGGGCGCCAGGCGGTGATCCACTACGAAGAGACCTATGCGGAGGATCCGTTCGCCCGGTCGAGCGAGCTGATGGAGGCCTACGGCGTCCAATGTTGCGTCGTTGAAATAAATCCCAACTTCAACGACGCGCACGCTTTCGCCAAGCGCCACCCTGGAAAAGTCTTCCTCTGCAACGGGTTTGGCCAGCTCGAGGGCGATATGGTGGTCTGGGGCGACGCGCCGAAGATCGACCCATCGGACCGGCGGACCGACGAAGATTCCCGCATGCGCTACACGGTCAAGTGCGACCAGTATCGCTGCATGCAGACGTCGCTCGCGCGCATCGTCCAGGGCGCCTGCATCTTCCCGAACCCGAAGGAGCTCGTCCAGGAGGTGCTCGAGAAGGGCGTGCGGAAGATGGTGGAGATCCTACCGCGCGCCTTCCTTCACTTCACGAAGACGGCGATCGTCGCGGAAAAAGACAAAGAAACCAACAAATACAAGCGCAAGGTCGCGAAGGTGGGGCTCGATCCGCACGCGAGTTACGCTAACCAGCTATGTGACGTTGCATGGGCGCGCGCCTATGGGACGGCGACCTTCATCCTTCCTGACATGGGCGACGCGGTCACGGAACAGCGCCAGAGGGCGGAAAAGATGGACATGCACGGCCTTCCGACCCACGTGGCGGCGATGCTGGACGACTTGCCGGCCGGCGTCTGCGGGCGGTGCTCGGCCTATCCCCACGGCGACGGAGACCCGCCGGCGAGCGGCCTATGTGGCGAGCGCAACATCACCGTCGACGCGAAGGATCCGGCCTGCCCGTTCTTCGCCGGTGTGTCGTGACCTGATCATGGGAAGGTCAGATTCCTACTGAACGTAGGTCCCAACTCTCGAGAGGTGTCTCCCTCATGGTTTCGTATCGGCACTCCCCCTTCTCCAGTCTCGCCAGCCTGTTCGTGGTCGCGCTCAGCCGCGCCGCCAGCGCCTTCGCCGTGGTCATCTACGCGCTGACCGAACCGATCCGATACGCCTTCGATGTCGCGTTCCCGGCCACCGCGGCCGTGACCGCCGAACGCGTCGGCCTGGCCAACGACCTGATCCGCCGCGAGCCCGATCGACATCGGGCCAAGGCCTTCGTGAGCCGCATGCTCCAGCGTAACTCGAACCCCCATCGCTCCGCCCCCCTGGCCGCCGGCGGCCTGGCCAGCGCCGGTCTCAGTTTCGCCTGCTGACCCCTTTTCAACAGCGACAGATAGTCGATTGGGCCGTCCCTCCAGGGGCGGCCCTTTTGCTGTGTGCCGCCGGCATTGCCGCCACCAGGCCGGGGAGGGCGGCGCAAACCATGGCCTGGTGGCGGGCGCCGCGGGCCGTCAGACTCATGTGCGGAGAGTCGTCGTGACGCCAAGGTGGGATCGCCGGCAATAGCGCCGGTCTCACCAGGCGGCCGCGGCCGTCGACCAGGAGAAGCCGATGTCCAGCATCGAAATTCGCGTGCGCCCCGTCACGCGCTACCAAATCACCATCCACGAAACGACCGGCCCTGACGCCAGCGGCCGCGGCCGCTCGTCCACTATCCAGTTCGGCGAATTCGATTCTCTCGAAGTTGCCAACCGGATCGGCCGCATGCAGGCCGACGTGGAGCGCGAGGCGTATGCCGAAGAGTCGTCGATCAACGTCTCGTTCCACGGCGTCGACCAAAAGCCTGGCGTCGTCATGCGCTGCAAGGTGTCGCTCTACGATCGCATGGTGAACGTCGCTTCTGCGGTCGACGCCGATGGGAAGTGCCTCGGCAAGAAGATCCAGAGAGGCGAGGGCGCCAATAGCTACGAAGCGCCGGACCCTCAGGACCCGGCCAACTGGCGGCCCGATGGCGAGAAGCTGCGGTTCGCCGCCGTGATGGCGGGGTTCAGCGCTGACGGCGTGGCAAACGTCGAAGAGAACCGGATCTTCGGTCACTGGAGCCCCAGCTTCAACCTCGAGGCCGTCGTCCGCAACGAGCACGTTCTCCAGGAGCTGGAGCAAGGCGCCGAATACTACGTCGACTTCACCCCAGCCCCGAAGACGATCGCGCCGTCGTGACGCAAGACTGAGGTCATAGCGTCACCTGCTCAGTGGTGAGCCAAGCCGAAGCAGAGCGGCACGGAAACCCTACCGCGAAAATGGGAGGCCGCCCCTGGGCCAAAGTCAGGGGTGTGAGCATCGGACATAACCGGCCGTGGATGGTGGAACGCCAGCCAACCCCCCAACATAGGACTACGCCTCATGACCAATATGCGCGCCAAGCTTCGCCTCGGCTCCGTGATACCGCTCCCCGATGGCGCGGGCGGTGTTGCGCAGGAGCGGCTCTCGTTCCATGGCGTAGCCGCCAGCTCGTACCCCGCGGACGGGTCCGACGAGAACAACACCTTCGCCAAGTTCTCGCCCTCGGCGGTTTTCGAGATCGTCGTCGCCAACCCGGCGCTGATCGGCGAGTTCACGCCGGGCGACACCTTTTATGTCGACTTCACGCCGGTCGCCTAAGGCAGGCGAACCGCTCGGCTGCGAGGCCTGGGCCGCAATCTGCGCGGTCGAAGGTCTCGCGCTGTCCGAGGAGGGCCGCCGGCGGGTAGAAGCGGACAAGCCGCTGGCTGACCGGCGGGCCGACGTGCTCCGCGCCTACCGCCCCCGTGACGCTCCGGGAACATCCGGGACGTTGCGGGTAAAGGCGGGACAAGGGGTATTTTCGGCCGATTCAGCCGTCTAGCTTGTGGCCGTGGGGTGGAGCAGCCCGGTAGCTCGCGACGCTCATAACGTCGAGGTCAAGGGTTCGAATCCCTTCCCCGCAACCAGTTTCGCGCTTCGGGGCCGTCTTCACCCCGTCACCCGGAATGCCCCGCGCCGGGAAGCGCGAAGCGGGGCGACATTCGCCGCCTCGGCCTAGCTGGGGAGCCTCATGGTCATGCCAATTGGATGACCTGAATGCCGAGATAGCGTCTCGGACGGCAACGAGTGGGAGGGGCTGGCCCGGCCCCGCGGTAGAGGTGTTGCGGCCGCAAGGTCCCCCATCGCATCCCGATCAAAGCTTGACGGCAGGGCAACCATTCGGCCTTCGGGCTGTCCGCCAAGTGGAGAGAGACCACTTCTCGCCGATCCCCAGGCGATAGCACTCTCAAGGGGGGGGAGCCGAGAGGCCGCGACCGCTAGAAACTGGCGGTCAACAGTTCCGGCCTTCGGGCCAACGAGGCAGAGGTGTGAGGTCGCCCTCACCGGCATGAGGGGTCTGCGGCTCAGTCGCAGGCTTCAAGCAACAGTGCGAACACTGGCGACACGGCAGGGCGCCGTAAGAGCCCCAAGGGACGGTGCAAAGCCGGCCCGACAGATCAGGACGCGCAGCTTCGGCGGCCGGGCTGGGGGAAACCCCTACTGCGACGCCGATGATGGGACTTCGGACCGCTGACACTATTGCGCTAGGCGGCTCGGCTGAGTGAGGCAGTAATCAAGCAAGGCGGGAGGCTAGTACCTCACAACCCGCAGAAATTCGCCCCGCAAGGGGAAGGGTCCGGCGAAGTAAGGTAGCCGGGGGAACTGCATCAGACGCCGGAAAGTCGACGCCGGCTCGCGATTACAGCCCTTGAGATGCGGACCACGCTTGAATAGGTGGCTATCCCCTCGGGGCCAGCGGGCCGAAAGACTGGCGAGCATGGCGGTAAAGGCAAGCTTCTGGCCCACGCGGGGTGTGAGACCCGCAACCCGCGCCGCTGCGGGCTGGAAGGTAGGCCGGATCGCACCGGTGCACGCCAGGCGGACTTCCCGGCGAGCATCCCCGTTGAGGCGCCAAGGGTCGGAAGAACGCGGGGCCGGGCTCCCGTAGCTGGTTCCGACTGGCGTAGGGATTAAAGGCGCGCCGCAAGGCCTGCAACGCCACCCGCGACAGAATCCCGCGCGAACGGGGAGGGTTGATGGCGGCGCCGCACGAGGCAATGTCGGACTTCCCCTAGTAGGCCAGTCCCGAGGCGGTTCGGTGACGGGCAGGGCGCCGGCCCTTTCTGGCGTCAGAGGCGAATGCCGCGCCGGGGTGAAATCCCCCGGCAACAGTTTCGCCCCTCGGGGCGCACGAGCAGTGCAAGGTCGCCGGTTCGAGTCCGGCTGGCGGTTCACGCCGCCATAGCTCAGCAGGTAGAGCAGGCACGCAAACGGAGGTCGTCGGTTCAAATCCGGCCGGGGGCTCATGCCCCCGTAGCTCAGCAGGTTAGAGCGCCGTGTTACGGTCGGGGTGGTGGTCCAGTCGTCTAGACGGCTCTCCACCGCCCCGGTTCGCCGCTCCCCGTTGTCGTGACGCCATAGTCGGCGGATGGCCGACAGTCTCGCCGCGATCGCTCAGGACACCGCCGCATCAACGGCGGAGCGCCACGACGCGCAAGTTGAATTCGCGAAGTCCCATGGGACGGCCGGCCTGGCCTCCCACCTCCTGCCGACGGCTGAGATCCAGCCGGTGATCGAGCACATTCAAGGCCTCTTCGCTGAGCAAGAGCTGGCGAAGGCGGCCCGCGGCCAACTGATCAAGGGGCCGTGGAAGGCCAAGTCGACGATCCAGGGCGGCCAATCGGTCTTCCTGGACGATTTCCAGATCCAGACCCAAGGCGCGTACTGGGACCGGCCCGGCGTCCTGGGCTTCGACGCCATGCGCTCCATGGTCGACCAGACCCCGATCCTCAACGGGATCGTGCTCACGCGCATCCGTCAGGTCAATTCGTTCTGCCGGCCGCAGTCGGGATCCAACGGCGCCGGCTTCGTGATCCAGCACGTCGACCCCAACGTCGAGCTGACCGACAAGCAGAACGGCGTGGTCCAGCGCCTGCAGCAGTTCATGATCAACTGCGGCGACGAGCGGGATCCGCGCAAGCGCAAGCGCATGAAGCGCGACAGCTTCAGCCAGTTCATGGCGAAGTCGGTTCGCGACACGCTCACCATGGACGCCGCGCCGATCGAGACCGAGTTCAAGCGCGATCGCGCGCTGGGCCTGGACGGCTTCTACGCCCTGGACGGCGCCTCGATCCGGCTGTGCACGGAACAGGGCTACGAGGGTGATGACGAGGTCTTCGCCCTGCAGGTGATCCAGGGCCAGATCCGCACGGCCTACACCTATGACGACCTGGTCTACGAGGTGCGGAACCCGCGGACCGACGTCAACGCCTCGGGCTACGGCTACTCCGAGACGGAGATGCTGATCCGCGTCGTCACCTACCTCCTGAACACCATGAGCTACAACGCGGGCTTCTTCGACAAAAACTCGATCCCGCGCGGCATCCTGAACGTCTTCGGATCCTTCTCCACGGAGGACATCTCGGCGTTCAAGCGCCAGTGGAACGCCATGCAGCGCGGCGTCTCGAACGCCCACAACCTGCCCGTCATGGTCTCGAAGGACCAGGAGTCGGCCGCCAACTTCACCGAGATCGGTGGCCAGATGACGGAGATGGCGTTCGGGAAATGGATCTCGTTCCTGACGTCGATCTCGTGCGCGATCTACGGCGTCGCGCCCGAAGAGATCTCGATGGAGTCCTTCGCCACCACGGGCAAGGGTCTGAGCGGGAGCGACACCGAGGAGAAGCTGGTCTCGGCCAACGACAAGGGGCTGCGGCCGCTCCTCGGCTACTACGAGGGTGTCTTCTCCGACTTCGTCATCCAGACGTTCTCGCCCGAGTACAATTTCAAGTTCGTCGGCCTGGACGTAGAGGACGCCAAGAACCGCTTCGAGATGCGGAAGCTGGTCTCGACCCTCAATGAGGGCCGCGCCTCGCTGGGCATGGACGCGATCAAGGACAAGCTGGGCGACGCCCCGCTGAACCCCGTGCTCCTGCCGGCCTGGCAACAGGAGAGTGGCGTGGGCCTGCCGCCGGAGCCGGAGGAAGACTTCGGCGATCCGGACGCGGCCGACGCCGATGGTGATCAACCTCCGGGCGCCGGCGGCCCGCCGGAGCAAGCCGCCGGCGACGCGGTCGACGATGGTGCGCCAGACTTCGGCGCGCCTGGCTCAGCGATGACGAAAGCCTTCACGCACGCCGACTTCGGCCTCAGCCCCCAACCAATTTACTCGATCGAGGTTTGACCATGTCGCTGCTTGATTTCCTGAAGGGTGGCGGCTTCCCGCAAAAGGGTCGCGCGGAAACCGGCGCCGCGCTGATCGAGCTGATGAGCGCCGCCGGCATCACTGCGAGCTTTGATGCGGCAGGTAACATCTGCGTTGTCTCGGCCGCGCCGGGCACGAATGTCGGAATCATCCTGAGCGGGGCGAGCCTGAGCGCGGCGATCGACCTGGCCGAGCAGCGCCTGCACCGCATCGCCATGATCCACGTCATGGACAGCGACACGCTGTTCCTGCCGCTTACCGAGTAGGGGTTGTCAATGTCCAGACCCCTGGATAAGCGGATCATCTGGGTTCTGGCCCTAATGTTCTGCGGGGGCGTCTGGACGGGCCTCGCTCTGGCGGTGCGCTCCTGGTCAGCGGACTTGCTGACCTCCGTCAACCGCAGCGCCAACGTCGTGGATCGCCGGACCCAGCCGCTAGAGGTTGGTGGCGATACCGATGGTGTGTTCGACTGCGAGGACTACGCTCTCCTCAAGCGCCGCCTGCTGATCGAGGCCGGTGTCTCACCCGCTGATCTCCACCTCTGGGCCGTCACCACCTCGCGGGGCGCCCGCCACATGGTCCTAGAGGCCAAGGGCGTCATCCTCGACAACCTGACCCCGTGGGCGATCCCGCGAAAAGACGTGACCTACTACAGCGGCTGGACGGCTCGCTGACCCCCCCATCACCCCTGATCAGAAGGATTGGGCCGTTAATCCGTCTTGGACGCCGCCTTGGTGACCATCCGTTGGGCCGCCTCGGCGGTGTCGAGGGCTTGGTCCAGGGCCATCCGGACGAAGGCCGCGCGGCCCTTCTCGCCCACCAGCTTATCCAGGCGGGCCAAGGCGTTGCGCTCAATGCTGAAGTGCGTGCGCTTGTAGTCCATGCGCGTTCTGCCCATGCCGTTCCCTCCTGGTCGAGGGCGGGATTGTAGCGGCCAGGCGTAAATAGACGGCGCCGAGTATCGGCGGTATAGTTGGGGCCTTTCCGGCTGGGCTGAACAGAAAGATTTCCGATGAAGCTTTCACGTCGTCTGTTCCTTCAAGCCATCGGCTTGGCCGCCGCAACCCCGGCGTTTGCGCTCCCTCCCCGAGCGCCGTACGTCGAGGCGGGTGATATCGTTGAGAGCTTGTTCTTCCACCAGTGGGACCGCCCCGGCGCGCCCATCGGGCCGTTGGTCGTGCACGAAGTGAAGCCGTGGGATGGGAGGGGATATCCGGTCGTCATCCGAACGATGAGGTCGTGGGCGGGCGACCAGGAAGATTACTACGACATCTGGCGAGACGACGACTGGTCAAACCTTCGGCGCGATGTGCCTGTGGACTTCTGGCACCATCCGGGCCGGCGCGAGCGCTATCCCAACTTGCATTCCTATGTCCGCGAGCGTCGCTTTGGGGAGCACCCGAGCCTCATGCGCCAGACGATGGATCGCAATCGAATGAGCGACGTCCTCGACCGTGAGGGCCGCGAAGGTGTGCATTGCGACGACGCTGGAGTCGGTTGTCCATCGGATGGGCCAGGGGCCGACTACTGCGAAGCGGTGTGGATCGAAGCGCCAGCGTCGCCCTCGGCTGAGGACTCGAGATGAGAGAGCTTCGGATCGGACCCCCGACCAAGCCGCCGCGCGTCATCAACCTCCGCGCCCTGGGTTTCAGCTATCGCGTGTCTGACGCCGCGCTGGCGGAGATCGCGGCGGCTGAGCGCCGGGCGGCTCGCGTCATCACGACGGCTCAGCGCTTCTGGTTCGGCGCCTAAGTAAACGGCCCAATCTGCCCCCTGATCAGATTGTGGGGGTGGAGACCATATTCCCGGTGTCGGGAATATGGTCAGGGCCTAGGCCGCCGGCGGGGTCTTTTCCGCCTCGGCCAGGGCCTTCTCGATGGCCTCGCGGATGAAGGCTGACCGATGGTGGGTCCCCACCAACGCGGTCAGCCGATCGTATAGCTCCGCGGTCATCTGGACGGATATCTGCTTCACGTTGAGTTTGGGTCGCCCCATAATTGTATCTCCCAGTCTGCGGATCGCTTCAGCCGTATTGATGTAAACCGAACGGTTTATATCTTGGTTAACGGTAATGCACACCTTCAATGATGCGGCTGACAGCTACGTCGCCCATGGCGGCGAGACCCGATATCTTCCGCGCCTGATCGAGCGCTTCGGCCCTGATGACGTGACCACGGTCACGCCAGTGGCGGTCCGGACAGCGGCTGTCGAGCTCTTCCCCAACGCGTCACCGGCGACCCGCAACCGACACGCCATCACGCCGGCGCGGGCAGTCCTCTACCACGCCCACGAGATGGGCTGGAGGATGCCTGCCCGGATTCGTCTGTTCCTGGCGCCCAAGACGCGCGTGACCGTCCCCGCCAGCCGCCGCTGGCTAGAGACCTTCATCGATCGCTGCGACGCCGATAACCTGCCCCACTTGGCCGCCTGCGTCTTGCTGATGAATCTCTGCGGCGCCCGCGTCTCCGAAGCGATCAATCTGTTGGGCGAGCATGTGGATCTTCGGGAACGGACCGCGTTGCTGGTTAAGACCAAGACCAGCCTCAACAGCCTGCGCTATATGCCGGACCACTTGGTAGAGCGTATCCGGGACCTGGGCTTGGCGCCCGGCGAGCGGGTGTTCCGCTACACCTCGCGGTTCTCGGTGAACGAACGGATCTTCGCCGTCTGCGATCGAGCCGGCCTGCCCTACAAATCCAGCCACACGGTTGGCCGCCATGCTTTCGCGACCAACGCCCTGAACGCCGGCGTCGGCGTGCGCGTGGCCATGGACGCCGGGGGCTGGAAGTCCTCGACGATCTTCCTGGAGACCTACGTCTCCACCGTCGATGCCGGCCGTGTGGTCCGGGACCGCTTCAACGCCATCCATCATAGCGACCAGTTCTAGCTTGGCGGCGTGGCGATAGCGGAGCCGCGTTCTGGGATCGTGACGGCAGAGTGGGGGAGGTTCATTCCCCGCCCGTAGGTGGAGGCCGCTTCGCCAATTATCTCCCGCTGGCCAAAGAGCTTTGACATGATACCGACGCTCCTGCTCATCCCCGCCTACGCCCTGGCCGATCGCTTCACCGGCGGCGGCTGGCCCGCGCTCGACGCCAAGCTGCCGGGACGATCCCTGGCATGGGCGGCTGCGGCATGTATCGCCCTGGGTTACCTCGTTGGCGGCTGGCCACTGGCCGCCATGGGTCTCGCCTGGGGAGCCTATCGCTCCCTCCCCTGGAGCATCGGCGGGACGATCACCCCTCGCGGCGCGCAAATCCCCGCCGCCTTCGCTCGCCACGCCCTCCCGGCCCTGGTCCCGGCGGCTCTGTGGGTAAATCAGGTCCGAGGCGGCGACTGGCGGCTTCTGACGTTCGCGTGCCTGGCCTACGCCCTGGCCGCTACCGTCCTAGCCGTGGCCTACGCCCGCGAGGTTGATGACCTGATCGCCACCGGCAGGCCCGACAACGGCGACTATAACGCCAATGTCGAATTGATCCGCGGCGCAGCCTATGGGGCGGCGCTGGCTGGCTGGTCGTTGATCTGACGCAAGTCTAGAGGCGGAGTTGTTTGCTGCCCGCGCGCGCTGATCGTGACGCCAAGATGGGGAGGTTCACCAGTCAAGCCCACGAGGTCTCCATGTCCGCCCCGCTTCTCGACGGCGCCACTACGGCGATCACGCTCAACGCCGCGCCGGTTTAGGTCGTGGTCAAGGACCCCAAGGCCCCATTGAGCGGCAAGGGGCGCGCTGAGCCGCCCGACGTCGAGCGCCATGACGAGGTGTACTTCCGCCACACGTCCGGACCCAAGGTCGGCCGCGTCCTGGCGCGTGGCTCCCACGGCTGCACGATCGAAGCCGACGGCGCGCGCCACAAGGTGAAGTGGGAGAACTTCCTCGGCCACAAGGTGCGGGTCCGGCCGGATGTGAAGGTTGTCGACCAAGGCGAGGACGGCCTGCTGGTGGAGGATTCCACGGGCCGACGCCGCTTCGTCCAGGATCCCATGGGCGCGATCGACGCCACCGGGGAAATGCACAAGTCGCTGCGCCCCACCATCCTGCTCTTCGGCCGGCGCGAGGACATGTTCAAGGCGCTGAAGGGCTCACCCGGCCTGACCCTGCGCGACACGACTGACAAGACCGGGAAGCGGACCAAGCGCTGGGTCCGGGCGAACAAGGACGCCCCCAAGGTTCGGCCCAAGGCCGCGGTCCATGCGCCCGCAGGCGCGGCGGCCGGCTACGGCACTCACAACCTCGGCGAGGGCGACAAGGTCAACTTCAAAGCTGGCGATTTCGAGGGGGAGGGGACGATCACCGGGGCGCCCGGCAAGGATGGCGCCCACGTTGTCGACAGCTCCGGCCGGGCGCATCAGGTCCACTGGAACGAGATCCGCGGCCACACGTCGAAAGACGGGACGGAGAAGCCGGCGGTCGAGCCCGACGTGCGCGGCGATCGAGAGACTGTGCCCCCGGACAAGTTCAAGGCCGCGGCGTTCGCCTCTGAGCACGATGACCCCGACGTGTCGGCGGAAAGCATCCTCAAAGGCTTCCCGGCGGACACGAAGGAGCGGATGGCGGCGGTCCAGGAGCGGCTCGCCACGATCGAAGAAACGATCGCGGAGCACAAGACCGGCGACGCCTACCTGCCGGCGCGCCAGGCGAAACACCGCGAGATCTACGCCAAGCTGCTCTCGCCGGAGCGAATCGCTGCGGCGACGCCGGCGGACGGTCCTCCCACCTTCACGATTCTGGGCGGCCGCGGCGGATCCGGGAAGTCGTGGTTCAAGAACAAGGTCTACGACCCAGCCAAGTCCGTCGTGATCGACTCCGACGAGATCAAGGGCATGCTCCCTGAGTACGAGGGCTGGAACGCCCACCAGGTGCACGAGGAGTCGAGCGACATCGCAAACACTTTGATCTCGACTGCGCGGCTCCTTGGCCTGAACGTCGTGCTGGACGGGACGCTGAAGTCGTCGAAGGGCGCCGTGGAGAAGGTGAAAGCCTTCAAGGGCGAGGGGTATCGGGTCGAGGCCCACTACATGCACCTGCCGCGTCAAGAGGCGGCCAAGCGCGCGGTGTCGCGGTTCCTGGGCAAGACGCAGCGCTATGTCCCGGTGGAGGTGGTCCTGGCAAATACGACCAACGAGGCGAGCTTCGATGAGGTGCGCGCCCACGCCGACGCGTGGTCCTTCCGCGACAACAACGTGGCTGAGGGTGAGGAGCCGATCCTCATTTCCGAACATAAGACTTGACAGAGATGGTGCACCGCATCATCTCAGGAATACGGAGGTCAGACATGACCGAATTCGAGAAGAAACTGCAGGCCAATCCCGACTCCTTCGACTTTGCCGACGTTCCGACCGATCGGCACTTGAGCGAGAGCTACCTGGACGCGACCCAACCGGATCACGTCAAAGAAGCGATCGCGAAGCGCAAGGCGGCCAAAGACGGCGCCCGACCCGCCGCCTAGCAGAACCACTCGAACCGTCGACAGAAGCCCCGCCCTCACCGGCGGGGTTTTTCATGTGTCGTGACCCTACCGTCTGGAAATGGGCACGCCTCTCCTGATCGATGTCGGTTGTCTGTGCGACGCGCACACCGACGCGACCCTGGAATTCATGGCCAAGGCGATCGGCGAGGATCCGCCGGACGGCGACATCTGGGCGCCGCACCCGAACCCCTTCGTTCGCCGCATCGTGGAGCTCTTCACCGAGCGCGGCCTCCAGCGCCACGCCGGCCTCGAGGCCGAGTTGCGGTCCTGGCTTGCCGGCGACGGACATCAGCCTAGCCTTGAGCGGCCCGCGCGACCGGCCGGGGCCATGGTGAGGTGGTCCGAGGCAGAGATCGTGCTCACCCGCGCCTATCTCCGCGCGATCCCGGCCTCGGCCTGGCAGATCTCGGATTGGGAGCTGCTGGTCGACTACCTGGTCCAGCGCTACCTCCCGCCGGGCGATCTTCGGGCCGAAGCGGAATGGCTGGCCACGCGCTCGAACATGATGGGCCGCGTCCAGGCCGCGATGGGCGATGCGTCGGATGAGATGGCCGACACCATCCTGGCGACCCTGCCGGCGCTGGGCGATGGCGTCACCCTGTCACCGGTACAGCTCGCCGCGATCAACTTCGGCCGGGCGCGCTGCTGTGAGAGCGTGGCGGCACTGACCGACTCCCTGCGCCACCGCATGCGCCGGCTCGTGGTCGACCATCAAGAGGCGATCGCGCTCGGGGACCGGGCCGCAGCGGCCGAGTCGCTGCAATCGAAGCTCCTGGACACGTTCGGCACGCTGAACCTGGATTGGAGGCGCATCGCCGTCACCGAAGCCACAGAGAACGTGAACCAGGGCATGGTCGCGGCCACGCCGGCCGGCGCCAAGCTGAGGCGGGTGGAGAAGTATCGCGGAGCCTGCGCGTTCTGCCGGAGCATCGACGGCCGGGTGTTCACGGTCGTTGATCCGGCCAAGCCAGACAAGGACGGCGAAGCTTCCGTCTGGGTTGGGAAGAATAATATTGGGCGGTCAGCGTCGCCCCGGAAGCGAGTCGCCGGCACGCTCGTCGAACGGGAAATGAAAGAGCTGTGGTGGCCTGCGGCTGGAGCGCAGCATCCGAATTGCCGTGGCCGGTGGGTCAGTGTCGGCGGATCCTCGCCTGACCCGGAATTCGCGGCATGGCTTGAGGGCTTGAAATCGCGAGGCGTCCACCAATGACCGCTGGCGTGAGGATTACTCAGATTGAGGCTGAGCGTCGCTTTGCTCTTGCTGGGTTGGAGCTTCGCAGCTCCTACGTGAATCAGTACGCTAAGGTTGTCGCGTATTGCGAGAGGCATGGTCGATCGGGCGAGGTTCAGCCTGGCAATATCTTTCGCGGACAAAGGCTTGCGTGCTGTGGAAACGAGGGCCGAAGCATAAAGCATTCAGGAAAGCTCGTTTCCAGCTCCACACGCCAAAAGCTCGCCAGTTACCGAGGATCTGCCCACCCTCGCTTCGGAAAGCCTATGTCCGACGAGACGCGCTCCTTGGTCGCCGCTGGAATGCGCGGGCGCGCTGAAAGTCTCGACTATATCTTGATGAAGGCAACTACCGGCCAGACATCCGGTCGTCCTGGTTATTTCTACATCATTCGCTGCGGCAGTGGACTTCTGAAGTTCGGCAGTTTGGTCAAGATGTCGCTTCGAGATCGTCTGAACCGAATGAGACATTACACCGGATTTGCCGAAGTTGTGGTGTTAGCTAAGGTTCCCGATGCGGGAGCATACGAGGCGGAGATGATGGGCCGCTTCCGAAAGCATTGGGCTCGAGGCGAGTTCTTCCATGATTTCCTGAATAGTGGGGGTCAGCCATGAAGAAGATCCCATTTCTGCTGTTCCCCGGACCCGGCGAGCCCACCCAGGCGCAAAAGGAAGCCGGCAACTATCGCAAGCGACAGGTCACCTGGCGCGGCCTCACGCTGTCGATCGAGAACGAGGCGGGAACCTACCGGCGCGGCACGGCACGTGACGGAACCCAGTGGGCCACCCTGCTGCCGTTCGCTTACGGCTATGTCCGGAATTCCATGGGTGTCGACGGTGATCAGGTCGACACCTACCTCGGTCCCTATCTTGAGCATGCGACGAAGGTGTTCGTGGTCCACCAGCGTACCTACGGCGACTGGAAGGAATACGACGAGGACAAGTGCATGGTCGGGTTCGACTGCCTGGACTCGGCGCGCGACGCGTTCCTGGCCTGCTACGACGATCCTCGCTTCCTTGGCCCGATCACGGAAATGCCGGTCGAGGAGTTCGTTTCCAAGGTGTTGGCGACGAAGCGGGCGCCCGCGATGATCAAGGCGGCGCGCGCGGTTGTTCTGTTGCTCGTGGGCAAGCCGGCGGCCTAGCGTGGCCGCGTTCTGGATCCTGATCGGCGCGGTTCTCGCCACTGGGTTCTGGCTGGGCGTCGGGGCCGCCATCGGCGCGATCTGGTGGCTCTACAAGCGGTTCGCCCGTTCGATCTGATCGTGACGGTAGCGTGGGCTGGTGAAGTCACGCCCGGAACGCTCATGATCATCCTGCTCCTGAAGGCCTCCCAGCCGGGCCTTTTCGACAAGCTTGTCCCGATCAAGGCGAGCGTTGCGGCCGACGGCACGGTCCACGGCGCGCACACCGCAATCCGCCATGTCCGCATGCCGGTGGCCAAGCCGAAACCGGCGTCGGCCCCGCTGCCGGATGACCTGTTCGCCTATGCCGACGCCAAGCCAGAGGCGCCCAAGGCCGAACCTGAGCCGGCGAAGGTGGCTGAGCCCAAGAAGGCCTCGCCGGAGCGGCCAAATCCCGACATCGAAGCGCGCCTCGCTCGTCTCCAGGAACGGCGAGATCCGGACCGGACAGAGACGCCCCAGGCCTCCCCGGCGGCTGCAGCGCCCACTGTGCCCGGCCTGGACTATTCCGCCGGCATCCCCGACGTCCCCACCTTCGGCGTCCCCGCCGGCACCTCCAAGTCGGAGCGCCGGCGCCTGAACGCGCGCGCCGCGGCCATGGTCAACGGCCGCGCCTCGCTGCTCGAGCCGGAAGCCGAACCGGTCGATCTGGACGTCCTGCGCCAGTACAGCGGGAACGGCGGCTGCGGCGACAGTCTCAACGAGTTCTACACCGAGCCCAAGGTGGCCGCGGCCATGTGGGCGGCCCTGATGCAGCTCGGCTCCGTCGGGCCTGGCGCAACCGTGCTGGAGCCGTCCTGCGCGACGGGGGTCTTCATGGCCACGGCGCCGGCCGGCGTGCGCGTCACGGGCGTCGAGATCGATCCGACGTCCGCGAAGATGGCGGAGTTGCTCCACCCCGGACATGAGGTGCGCAACGCGCCGCTGGAGACATTCGCCACGACCGACGCACGCCAGTTCGACGCCGTGATCGGAAACGCCCCGTTCGGCCAGCGGAACGGCCTGATCAAGGTCGACAAGAAGGATCTGAGCCTCCACGAGGCCTACTTCATGGACACCGCCCTCGACAAGACGAGGCCGGGCGGCGTCGTGGCCATGATCGTGAACACCACCCTCATGAACGCGCGGAGCATGCGCAAGGTGCGCGAGCGGCTGCTCCGCAAGGGTGAGTTCCTCGGCGCGATCCGCATGCCGAACACAGCCTTCGAGGCGGCCAATATCGACGTGACGTCGGACATCCTGTTCTTCCGCAAGCGGCCCGACGACGTCGCCAACGCGCTCGGTGTGGTGGACCAGGACACGCTCAAGCTGCTGGGCGCCTGGGACGAGGAATACCTGGGCGGCACCTATTTCGAGGGCCGCGGCGCCGACAACGTCTGCGGCGAAGTCGGAACGGCCATGCGCCAGTTCGGTGAGATCTACGCCGTGACCGGCTCCATGGTCGGCGTTCCGGAGGCGATCGCGGAATTCGAGCCGCACTCCGAGTCGACCGGGCCATCCAGCGTGACGCAGATCCTCGCGTCGACGAAGGACGAGGCCCTGAAGGCGCGCATCCGCGGCGCGGCGGCCAAGAACCCCTACGACACCGCCAAGCGCGGCGACACGAAGGTGATCGACGGCGTCACCTATGTGCTCGAGGGCGAGCCTCTCCGCTGGCATAGCGTCGAGGAGTTCATGGCGGAGAAGGCCGTGATTGACGCCGGCGAGCTCGGCGCCGAGATCGAGCGCGCCCTGCAGGACGACGGCTATGCGGCCGCCTCCGGCCTGGCCGACAAGGTCAGGGCCTATGTCGAGGCCCACGGCGTCCCGTCGAAGAACCCGAACCTGGCGATCGCGGCCAAGCGCGACAAGGCCATCTACCGGCTGATCGGCGCCGTGAAGAAGGACGGCTCACTGTCCGAGCTCGTGACCGGCGCCAGCCACGCGCCCGTGGCGTCCAGCTTCGATGCGGCCGCGCAAACCCTGGCCCTGGAGGTCGGCGACTTCACTCCGTCGATGGTGGCGGGCCGCTGGCATGAAGGGACCGAGGAGGCGATCCTCGATCACCTCTACGCCAGCCCCGACTATGCGCTGGATCCGGTCTCTGGGACCTGGACCAGCCTGGACAACTACCTGACCGGCGATCTCTGGCCGAAGTTCGATGCGGCCAAGGCGGCCCTGGCCGGCGGCGACCTGAAGCCGGAAGATCGCGCCAAGCTCGAGCGCCAGTCTGCGGCCCTGGAGGCGGAGATCGATCCCAAGTCCCTCGAGGACGTCGAGGTCATGCTCAACTCCGGCTTCATCCCCCTGGACGTGGTCGCGGCGTTCTTCAACTCCAAGCATGAGGGCTCGGGGAGCGGCTACCGGCCCGACCCCATGTCGATCTCATACGATGAGGGGTACTTCTCCGTCGTCGGCGGGAGCTACGACTCCCACCTGCTGCGCAAGTACCTGAACCGCGACGGCGTCCGGAAGGACGATGACAAGCCGACGATCGACAAGTGGAACCAGGAGTTCAAGCCCTGGCTCTGCGCGTCGGCCTATCGCGACCAGGTCGAGGAGCACTACAACCGCACCTTCCGCGGCTTCCGGGCCAAGGCCTATTCCGAAGCGCCGCTGGACGTCCCTGGCCTGAACGCCGACGGCCTGAAGACCTATCAGTGGAGTGGCTTGCGCTGGGCCATGGAGGCCGGCAAGGGCATCATCGCCGCGGACGTCGGTCTCGGCAAGACGGTCCGCGCCCTGATCCTGGCCAAGCTGATGCGCGCCACGGGCCAGGCCAAGAAGCCCATGATCATCGTCCCGAAGTCGGTGGCGGCCAACTGGATGCGCGAGACGCAGAGATGGTTCCCCGGCTCCAACGTCATGGTGATCGGCGAGACCTACAGCGTCGACAAGAAGACGGGCAAGCTGCGGGGCGTCTCCGATAGCGCCGCGGAGCGGAACCGCAAATTCCACGACATCACCCAGAACGACTACGACTTCATCCTGATCACCCAGCCGGCCTGGAATGACCTAGACCTGGATCCGGAGACCAAGGAAAAGTACGTCGACGCCGACTTCTGGGAGCAGCGGAAGAAGTCCCTCGAGGGCGCCAAGGCGAAGAAGACGCAGAAGGTCCGCGACTCCTGGGACCAGAAGGTCGCGCGTCAGGATTTCGAGCGCCGCACGGACGCGATCTACTTCAACGACCTGGGCGTGGACGCCATTATCGGTGACGAGATGCACGCCTACAAGAACCTGTTCGCGGCCCGCGATCGGTTCGGCCAATCACCCAAGTTCCTGGGCGGCTCGTCTTCGTCCAAGCGCGCCGCCGACATGCGCTACAAGACGCAGTGGCTCCGCAGCCAGACCGGCGGCAAGAACGTCTATGGCTTGACCGCCACGCCGACGAAGAACAGCCCGCTCGAGGTCTACTCGATGCTGTCGCACATCGCGCCTGAGGCCTTCGAGAAGATCGGCATCCGCAACAGCGAGGAGTTCCTCGATCGCTTCTGCGAATTCGAGGACCGCAACATCCTGACCACCACGGGTCAGATGGATCACGCGCTGTGCGTTACCGGCTTCAAGAACCTCAATGAGCTGCGCGAGATCATGCGCCGCTACATCGACCGCAAGACGGCCGAAGACGTGGGCCTGGAGCTGCCCGGCCGCGACGATCGCCAACACCTGGTGGACATGTCGGCCGCTCAGAAGGAGGTCTATACCGAGCTGCGCGTGGCGGCCGAAGAAGCGAAGACCAAGGGCGACGCCACCGGCGACGCGCACCCATTCTCGATCATGTCGAAGATGGACAAGGCGACGCTGGACCTGGAGCTCTACGACCCGGTGCGCTTCGCCGGCGCCCGCAGCCCCAAGATCGACGAAGCGGCCGGCCTGGTCGCCGACGGCCTGAAGGACGGCGGACAGATCATCTTCTGCGACTTCATCGAGTCCCACGACAAGATCGTGGCGGCCCTGGTGGCCAAGGGCGTCCCGCGCGACCAGATCGGCGTTATGAACGCAAAGGTCGCCGACACCTCGGCCAAGCGCCAGAACATCGCGGAGGCCTACCGCGCCGGCAAGCTGCGCGTCGTCATCGGCAACGCGACGATGGAGGAGGGGGTCGACGGCCTGCAGGAGGGCACGACTGGGATCCACCACCTCAACATCCCCTGGACCCCGGCGACCATCCAACAGCGCAACGGCCGCGGCCTGCGACAAGGCAACACCGCGGAGGCGATCCAGCTCCACAACTACCTCGGCAAGGGCACGTTCGACGGCTACCGCTACCAGACGGTGTCGGCGAAGAAAAACTGGATGGACCTGCTCTGGAACGGCGGTGACCGGGTCGAAAACCTGGCCTTCGGCGGCAACCTCTCCCATGAGGAGATGCTCGTGGCTCTGTCCGAAAATCCGGACGAGGCCCGCGCCAAGCTGGCGGCCAACAAGGATGTCGCCCAAGCGAAGATGGATGCGGAGCGCCACCAGTCGGCCGCCATCGACTTCGCCAGCTACCGCGCCATGAAGTCGACGTTCGAGAAGCTGAAGGGCGACGGGCGCCAGAAGCCGTCGGGCCAACGCCTCGAGCACCGCCTGGGCCGCCTGCGCACCGCGCTCGAGGCTGATCCCTACTTCAAGGCCAAGCACGCCCTGGACGCGACCCACGATCTCCTGATCCAACCCCAGACCGGCGAGGCCTTCGAGCCTGGCAAGGCGTTTGAGGTGGGCGAGGCTGGCCAGATCGCGGCCGGCAAGTATGTGGTGGAGAAGGTCCACCCGACCCACGGCCTGGTCCAGGTCCGGCGCTGGGGTGAGACTGGCAAGGACTCCAAGATCTCCCTCGAGCTGGAAAAGCTGGCGCACGCGGTCACTCCGATCGAACATGACCAGGCGACGGAAGACGCGCACGTGGCCAAGGCCACTTCGGCCGCGCTCGCCGCCGGCGTGTCGAACTTGAAGGACATGAAGACGCTCGCCGCGATGCCGGCCGCCGCGATCCAGGCCAACTATGCCGAGATCCAGGCGGCGGTGAAGGCCGGCATGAAGTCCTACAAGTTCTCGCACGACTACGGCGACATCGGGCTTATCGACGCCGCCGGCAAGGCGAAGGTGGTCGCCTCATACGAGTCGGCCAAGATCCCGGACGACCACGACGTCATGCTCCCCACCCTGGCCCACAAGCGCCTGGCGATGGACGCCTACATCGCCGACCAGGGCGCGGCGAAGATGACGAAAGAGACGATCACTGGGCGCCGCGGCGCCTACACCGGCAACAGCCGCGACGTTCTGAGCTATCCGGGCGGCTACGGCACCAAGCAGAACCGCTGGAAGACCGTGCTCAATTCACTCTGGGGCGCCGGCGCGGCCGATGAGGCGCACCGCGAGTTCGAGACCGCACAAGTCGAGGCGGCCCGCCATGCGCCGACCTTCTCCGAGGCGATCGGCCACGCGGCCAAAGCGGCGGTGAAGGACTTCCACGGCTCGCCGATCAAGAGCGCCTGGAGCCGCAAGGCCCTGGCCACGCTCTGGGCTAAAGCCAAGCGCGAGGGGAAACTCGGCGAGGTGCTGCGAAGCCAGATTCCGACAGTCGAAGAATACGGCCGCGCCAAGCCCGCGGTCGGGGAGGACATGTTCTCCTACCGCAAGTTCGGCTCCACGCAGTACAGCGCGGCCGATATGCCGGTCCGATCCGCGCTCGCAACGCTCGCGGCGGAGGCCGGCTACCACGACATGGCCGCGGCCATGGCCGTCTCCGGCGCCGACACCCCGGAACAGGCGCTCGCGGCCGTGAAGCAGCTCCAGGACACGCCACACCGGACGGACGCCCTGCGCCACCTCGCCGCCAAGCATCCACACTTGGCGGCCGAAATCGATCTGAAGGAGACGCCCGTTGCTGCGTAACGAAGGGGTCGACCCCAAGGTCTTCGCGGAAACCGCCCGGACCCTGCTGCTGCAGAACCCCGCCAACTACCGGGCGTTCGGCGCCTACTGGTTCCTGGTCAAGGCGCTCCTGAAGCGGATCTACCCGCCGGAGGAGATCCCGATGCTGGGCGACTATGAGGACCAGACCGTGATCGCGCGCATGCCGACCGGACTCAGCCTGGCGGAGCTGCTCGCTGCGGCCGGGGCGGAGTACCAGGCCAACGCGACGCTCGGGACGCGCCGCGAGCGGCTCGAGGACGAAGACGGGGAGTTCTTCACGCTGTCGGATCCGGACATGGGCGGCTAAGGCGCGCGCCGTCGTGACCGCACACTGCGATCATGGCCTCCCCCAAGCTCGTCGTCCTGTTCGCCAGCTCGGCGATGTCCAAGGCTCTCGCCGCGGGCGAACGCTGGATTACAGTCCACGGCAACGGCCCCGATTCCAAAGGGACGCCCGTTCTGATCCAACCGCAGCCTGATGGCTCCGCGAAAGTGATCGGCGGAGCTGGCGGCTCCCTCAACCACCTGCGCCTTACCGGTGTGAAGCCTCAGACCGAGTACACCGACACGCTGAAGCAGCGCGCCAAGGAACGGCGCGACGTGGCCAAGGGCCGGCGCCAGCGCGACAAAGCGCTCGGCCTGCAGACCGCGAAGGCGGAGGCGCACAAGAAACTCACCGACAAGACCAAGGCGGTCCAGGCCGAATACGTGGCCGGCGTCGCCGCGGCGATGGGCTGGAGTCCGGAAGATCTCAAGTTCGACGCCGCGGCCCATGCCGGCGATGCGGAGCACGTGGTGGCCAAGCTGGCCGACGCGCACCTGAAGGAGATGGTGAAGCGTGCCGACGCGGCCGTGAACCTGAACCGCGAGCGCATCCTGGCCGACGCCGGCGCGCGCGCGGAGATCGAGCTTGGCGAAGTGCCGCTGGAGGCTGTCGCCGCCGACACGCTCAGCGTTCAGGATCTCGACCCGGTCAAAGCGCAGTCCACCGGCCTGGGCTTCTCCACCGACTACAAGGGCCGGGCCGAAGCCGCGGGCGCCGACGTGGAGGCGGAGGCCAAGGAATTCTCGGCCGGGATCTCGCCGGAGCAACGCAAGGCCGCAATCCGCAATGGCGAGACGGCGCGCCTGGTCCGCGAGGGTCTCGACCTGATGCGCGAGAAGGAGCCGACCGACGCCCTGGCGCCCAAGCTGGTCGACGCCAAGGCCGCCCTAGACCTGCTCAAGCTGGAGAAGCGCCGCAAGATGGCGGAGCGCAAGGCGCGCGACGCCCGCAAGGAGATCAACGAGACGGTCGAGGAGCCGAAGGCCTACGTGCTGGAGGTCGACGACGCCAAGGTCGATGAGAAGGTCGCCGAAGAGGTGGCCAACGATCTACGCACCATCTCGACGCGCGCCTTCCTGGCGGAGGTCGACGCCACCGCGCCCGCGTCCACCAAGGGCCTCAGGAGGCACGTAGGCGCCGGCGCGTACAATTCCGTCAACGCGCTCGCCCTGGCCGCTGGCGGGGCCGCCCTGGTCGACCGCAGCGTGGTGGATGTGCTCGGCATCGCCGGAGCCGCGGAGGTGCTCGCCCGGCGCCTCCGGTCGGATCTCGCGCCGCAGGAATTCCAGGACGTCGCCGACGGCATGTTGGAATTTCACCTTCACCAACATATGGAGGCCTCGGCGGAGGCGATCGGCCGCGCGCACGAGCTGAAGGCGCAGGCGGCGGAGATCGAGCTCGGCGCCGCGGAGAACGGCCACGACCTGGCCGCCATGCAGGAGATCAACCGCCGGCGCTCCGCCGCGATCGCGGAGGCGCAGAAGACGCTCGGCACGGCGCTCGGTGAGATGGAGGCGAACGCCGCCCTGGTGTTCGCCCTGAAGCGCGGCAAGTCCGACAAGCCGTTCGAGGTGTCGCTCGGCGCCGTGGCCATGGAGTCGGCCGTCAAGCAGGTCCGGGCGATCGGCCTGGAGCGGGGCGACTACACGATCGAGACGATCTCGGGGAACCGGATCCTGAAGGTGGCGCCTGAGGGCCTGTCGCGCCTGGCGCAGCCGGTGAACCGGGCCGACCTGGAACAGGTGCGGCGGAACCTGGACATCATCGGCGGATCCGAGGACGAGGACGGCTGGCTACCGCTCGGGATCACCGATCGGCCCGACCTGGATCTGAAGCCGAAGCCGGGCGCCGCGCCGCGCATGGCGGA
Organism: Phenylobacterium ferrooxidans; assembly: GCF_042714595.1. Classification (NCBI taxonomy): domain Bacteria; kingdom Pseudomonadati; phylum Pseudomonadota; class Alphaproteobacteria; order Caulobacterales; family Caulobacteraceae; genus Phenylobacterium; species Phenylobacterium ferrooxidans. The sequence goes on from NZ_JAOTJD010000005.1 coordinate 89,020, forward strand.
GCCGTTTTCCCCCGGCGCCGACCTCGAGGCGGACGTCGCGGCCTACATCGGCGGCCGGGCCGCGGACGGCGACACGCCGGCGGAGATCGTCTCCGACCTGCAGTCGGCCGACTTCTATCAGAAGGTCGGGCCGGACCGGGCGGCTGATTACCGCGCGGCGATCGACAAGCTTGCGCCCCTCCAGGATGAGGCCGGCAAGCTGCGGCCCGCGGAAGCCCTGCAGGCGTCCTTCGAGGAGATGGCCGACAAGTTCGTGGCCGCCCGATACGGCGGCAACCGGACGCCGCTGCATCGCCAGACGTTCCGGGTCGACAAGGTTTCGGTCGAGGCGCTCCACCGCGCCCTGGCCGCGGAGCCGGCCGGCCTGGCCGCATACAAGCCGATCGGCGAGATGACGCCGCAGGACCAGGCCGCGCTCCGAGAGCACTTCGCCAAGCACGTCGCGCGCGAAACCCCGGAGGCGAGCAGCCTGCGGCGCACGCTGGAGACCCATGAGGCGAGTGAGCCTGAGGGCGAAACGACGGACATGTTCGGCGACACGGTCACCAATCCGGAGTGGTCGGACTGGCGCACCAAGCGCGACGAGATGCGCGGCAAGGTCGCGGCCGGGTCCACCACCTGGCCGAAGTACGTCGAAGCCATGGGTAGCCCGGAGGCGGCCTATTCAGCCATGCAGGACGTGGTCCGCTCCACGGTCTCCAAGGGCTTCGCCGACACCTACAACACCCTGCGGCCCGACAAGCCGCTGAAGGTCGGCCGGACCGTGATCCGGGACAACCTGAACCACCTCGACGCCGTCGACCCGGCCGCGCGCGAGGCCCGCATGGCGAAAGAGCGCGCCCTGACCGACGGGCTGCGCGATCGCATCGCCGGCCGCTACGCCTCCGGCTCGGTCCGAGACAAGCTGGACTCCGCGCGCGAAGAGCAAGCCGGCCTGGACGCGGCGCAAATGAGCTTCTTCGCCGCCGACCCTGAGCCGGAGGTGGAGGCTCCGCTGGGCGCCGATGAGCGCCACACGATCGGCCACGAGGCGGAACGCCAGATCGCGGCGATGATGCCCCAGGTTGGCCAGAACTTTAAGGCGGGCCAGCCGGTGAAACTGTTCCGTCCGTCGATGAGCGGCGGCAAGAACGTCGCGCGCCAGCGGGCGGTGAAGCTTCTAGATGCGAACAAGCGCGTCGTCCTGTCGTTCGGGACCGGATCCGGCAAGACGCTTATCGGCCTGGCCGCCTATTCCCACCTCCAGCAACAGGGCAAGGCCAAGCGCGGCCTCTTCCTGGTCCCGTCGATCGCCCAAGGCGGGTTCGGCGCCGAGGCGCTGCGCTTCCTCGAGCCAGGCAAGTTCAAGTGGCACGCCAAGCCGGGTGCCTCGAGGGAGGAGCGGCTCGCGGCCTACAAGGATCCGTCGCACAATTTCTGCGTCATGACCCACCAGTCGTTCCGGGATGACATGCTGCACCTGGGCGCTAAGCACGCCGGCGTGGATGAGGCGGAGATGTCTGGCCAGGTCGGCGCGATGGACCGCGCCGGGCGCCAGGAGTGGATGAAGGGCGTCATGCGCCGCGAGGGCATCTCGTTCGACTACCTCAACGTCGACGAAGGCCATGACCTGCTGAACCGTCGCGGGAAGGAAAACTCCGCGATGGCCAACGTCGTCGACGCGATCGGCGACCACGTGCCCTACTACGTCAACGCCAGCGCCGACCCGATCAAGAACGATGTGAGTGAGGCGTTCTCGCTCCTCCAGAAGATGGATCCTGGCCGCTACACCGATCAGGCGGCGTTCATGCGCAAGTATGGCGTCGACACCCTGTCGGCGAAGGATGGCCTGCGCCGTGAGCTCGCCCGGTTCCAGTATCCGTCGAAGATCGATCCGGACATCACCGCGACGCGCTCCGAGCGCAAGGTGGAGGTTTCCGACGCTCAGCGCCAAGCCCTGACGGATCTGGACAGCCAGGTCGCGAAGGCTCGCATCGCCCGCATGACCGGCAAGGTCGATGTCGAGGCGATGCGATCGATCAGCCCGTCGTCGTTCGAGGGTGTACCAGCCGAAGAGCACGAAGCCCTTGCCGGCGCGCTACAGAAGAACCTCGGGATCCTGAAGAACACCGCGGTCCGCCACGTCCTGGACGCGCACCCGGAAGGCGGCAAGGTCGCCGATGTCGCGGCGGCCGCGGCGGAGCGCAAGGGCAAGCAGGGCGTGGTGTTCGCGCACTCCCTGGCGGCGGTGAAGTCCATCAAGGCTAGGTTGGAGAAGGACGGGTTCCGCGTCTCGACGATCACCGGCGCCGACTCCGCCAAGGGCAAGGCGGCCCGGATCGATGAATACCGGCCCGCATCCGGGGAGTCGAACATCGACATCCTGGTCGCGTCGGACGCAGGGGCCACGGGAGCGAACCTGCAGAGTGGCCGCTGGCTCTACAATTTCGACACGCCGGACACCGCCAAGACGCATGCGCAGCGCAACGGCCGGATCAACCGCATCGGCCAAGAGCACGATGTCGAGCTGATGGATGGCGTCTCCGATCACCCGGAGGAGGCCAAGCGCCGCGACCGGCTGTCCAGGAAGTATGCCCTGCGCGAGATGATGACGACGCCGATGGAAAGCCTCGACGACACGGGCGTCGCCCACTTCCTTCGACAGCGCCAGATCACGCGAGATCACGGCGGGCTCCTGTAGGTCCCGCGAAGTCCCGGCTATCCTTGGGTCGGCGCGCTTGTGGGCCGCTACGGTTGGGTCATGACCAGATCAAGCCCCACCCCAGAATCCCTGAAGCGCGACCTCTCCGACCTGGCGGCCCACGCCGGCGCGGCGGACCGCTCAGCCGAAGAAATCCGCACCGCGGCGGCCGATCGGCGCGAAGCTGTGACGTCCCGACTGGCCGAATTGCGCACCAAGGCGATCACCGAAGACGGCGCGGCGAAAGAGTACCAGGATCTGGTCTCCGAGCGCGGCCGCCTCGACCTGGCGCTCGCCCATGGCGGATGATGTCGTTCCCCGCCAGCGCAGGATGGTTCGGCCTTCCGAGGTTGAACGCGTCATAGCCGCGGTGGCGGCTAGGCACGGTGTGGATCCGGAGGCAATCCGCGGTCCGCGTGGGCGGCGTACAATCTACCACGCCCGTTGGGAGGCATGGCGGGAATTGGCCCAGCCTGGCGTGTCAATCGCCTCGATCGCCCGTGCCTGGCCGTGCGACCATACCTCGATCCTCTATGGCCTCTGGCGTCTCGCCGGAGGTGTAGCGAAGGCACGATACTCTCGGTCGCTCGCGTCGTGACGCTACCGTCGGTTCATGGTGAGCGACGCCGACCTCCTGGAATCCTGCCCCGACTTCTTGTCGATCGGCTCGATGATGAAGGCCCACCCCTCGGTGGATGGCGGGCGACGCTTTGTCTTCTTCGAGGCCTCCAAGCAGGACGTTGACCAACAGGACGAGACCGTCCTGTCGAAGGCCCTGGCGGAGTCGACGGACTTCTATCGCCGCTACGGCAACGTCGACCTCGAGCACTACACCCAGATCGGCGCGAAGCTCGGCATCCCGAACCATGCGATGTACGAGATCGGCCGGCCAATCGAAGTTGGCCAGCGCGACAAGAGCACCTTCGTCAAGGCGGAGATATTCTCGGGCGACGGCCCGGCCGCCGTGCACGCCAATGACGTCTGGTCCAGCCTGACCGACATCAACCCGCCCCAGCGCTGGTATCCCAGCGTCGGCGGCGCGGTCCTGGCCAAGGCGGTCGCCACCGACCCTGAGACCAATCTCCGCCGCACCTATATCACCAAGGTGCGCTGGACGAACGTCGGCCTCTCCAAGACGCCAGTGAATCAGCACGTCGGCACCTGCGCGACCATGCCCATCGGCACCTTCGCCAAGTGCATGCTGCCGGGCGGCCTCGACATCGCGAAGGCCTTGGAGGCCGGCTACGGCACCGACGCCGCAAGCCTGTCCGGCGCCGGCGCGCTGCGCGTCCAATCGCTCGATACGGGCGTCAAGACCTACTGGGACTTCCGCGAAAAGCTGGCGGGCGCGATGCGCTCCGGCGCCGCGTCGAAGAACCCCAACGCCGCGGCCCTGGCGGCCTACGCGACCAAGGAATTAGGCCTCTCGGCAGACGAGAGCGCCGCCTACGTGGAGCGCTTCATGCGCGACCTCAAAACCGGCTTGAAGCGAAGGAACGCGTGATGACCGACACGAACAAGACGGGGTCGTTCGACGCCCTGCTCGGCGAACTGAACAACGACCTGATGAAGGCCCTTCCGGGAGCCGACGCCGGCGCTGATGAAGGTGCCGCGGCCGGCGACGGCGACGCCGACAAGGGTGGCGACGACGAGCTCGACGAAGACGGCAAGCCCGTCATGGCGAAGTCCTTCAAGCTAACCCTCGAGGGCGGCGAAGAGGTCGACGCCATCGACGGCTCCGAGCTGATCAAGGCCCTGACCGACCGCATCGAGACCAATGAGGCCTCGGTGCTGGGCGTGCTCCGGACCGTGATCGACGCCTTCTCGACCCAAGGCGAGCTGGTGAAGTCGTTGCAGGCCGAAGTCGGCAAGCTGGCCAACACCGGCGTCCGCCGCAAGGCCGTCATCGCCATCACGGAACGTCCAGTGACGGAGGAGCTCGCCAAGAGCGATGCCTCAGACACCATGTCCGGTGAGCAGTTCATGGCCAAGGCCATCGTCGCCCAGGCCGCCGGCGCCATCAACGGCACCCAGGTCGCCACCGCCGAAGCCTTCATCAACTCCAACAAGGCCCCGCCCGCCGAGATCGTCGCGGCCGTCCTGGCCGCCACCGCCTCCAAGTAACCGCCTCCCCGAGCCGCGACCCACGTCGGCCTCGATTAACTTCCACCAGGGTTAGGATCCCAAATGTCTGAATTCAATTTCGACGTGGCTCTCGGCGCTACGACCACGGGCGCCGTCGGCGAAAACGCGGTCGCGGAGCTTCAGAAGGCCCTCACCGCCGGCTACGGTACCGACGTCGCCGCCCTGACCGGCGGTTCGGCGCTGCGCGTGCAGTCGCTCGACAAGACCATGAAGTCGACCATCCAGGAGAACAAGCACTTCGTGCTGTTCAACGAGCTGGCCAAGTCCGGCGCCGGCGCGACCGTGGATGAGTGGACCGAGCGCACCGACGTCGGCGGCTTCCCCGGCGGCACCACCAACTCGGAAACCGGCGTCATCGCCGCGGCCAACGGCAACTACAAGCGCCGCGTGGGCTTGGTTAAGTATTTGATGACGCGCGCGGAGGTTTCGCTCGTTTCGACCCTCGGTCAGAACATCGAATCCTCGAAGGCGGTGGAAGCCCAAGCGGCCGCCCTGCGCCTGCTGACCGACGCCGAGTACCTCTCCTTCGAGGGCGACGCGAGCGTGGTCGCCACCGAGTTCGACGGCATCTCGGCCCAGATGGCCGCGGGCGTCGCCGACGGCTCCGTGGACGTCGGCAACATCGTCAACGCCGACGGCGGCTCCCTGGCCTCGATCAACTCGATCAACGCCGGCGCCGCCCAGATCTCCGCCTACGGCAACTGGGGCCAGGCTTCGCACCTGTTCATCTCCCAGAACGTCCAAGCGGACCTGGACAACGGCCTGGACCCCTCGTTCCGCGTGGCCCTGGACAACGTCGGCGACGGCGGCATGAAGCTGGGCACCCCCGTGATCGGTATCCGTACCAGCCACGGCAACATCATGACGAAGAATGACACCTTCATCTTCGATGAGTCGCGCCAAGCCCCGTTCCAGACCCTGTTCGCCGCCGTGGCCACCGCCAACACCGCCCTGAAGCCGACCCTGGCCCTGGCGGCCGCCACCGGCACCGCCGCGAACAAGTTCACGGCGCTTCGCGCGGGCAACTACTACTACCTGGTGGCCGGCGTCAGCGCCGCGGGCCAGTCCGACGGCGTCATCTCGGCGCAGACCGCGATCGCCGCGGGGCAGAAGTGCACCCTGACGATCACCCGGTCGGCCGGCGCCGGCGAGACCGGTTACGCGATCTACCGCTCGCGCCAGAACGGCACGGACACCCCCTCGGACTTCCGTCTGATTAAGCGCGTCGCCTGCGCCGGGGCGACCACCACCTTCGTCGACGAAAACCTGGACATCCCCGGTTCGACCAAGGCCTTCATGCTCCCGATGGGTCCGGGCGCCGACGCCATCTCCTGGCGCCAACTCCTGCCCATGATGGAGTTCCAACTCTACCCGACCAACGCCCCGGTCCTGCCTTGGGCGCAACTCCTCTTCGGCTACCTGCGGATGACCAAGCGTCGCCGCGTGGTCGTGATCAAGAACATCGTTCCGAGCGGTAGCCTCTGGCGTCCGTTCGTCGCCGGCGCCTAACAGCGCCGTCGGGGGAAGGGCGGCCTGCTTGTGTCAGGCCGCCCCTCTTTCCCGGAATTGGCCGGCTGCGGCGGACCAATTCCCGGAATGAGGAAACACAAGGACCCTCTCAATGTTTCGCGTCATCTGCACTCTCGAAAACGCTTCACACGAAATCAGCGGCATCGCCTTTGAGGATCACCCGTCCGGTGGCGTGATCTCGGCTCACGATCTGGACGCCGACCAGGCCGGCGTGTTCCGCGGCATCAACGGCTACAGCATCGTCGACGCCGACGAGAATCCGCCGACGGAGACCGCTGCCGAGAAGCGCGCGCGCAAGGCCGCCGAAAAGGCCGCCGCTGAAGCTGCCGCCGCTGCCGCTTCTGAAGCCGCCGCTGCCGCCGAAGCCACGGCCGCCGACACCGCCTCCAGCTCGGACACCGAGGCCGCCTCTGGCGAAGACAGTGAAGTGGCCTCTGCCGGCGCCGACACCTTCATGGGGTCGGACGGCGAGGACTCCGTCACCGGCGGCGCCGACACCCAAAGCGGCTTCTAAGCCGCTCCACCCCCCGATCTAAGGATCCACCCCCATGTCCCGCAGCCCGTCGCCGTTCTCGGTGCAGCAGAAGCTCAACAAGATCAGCCCCGGCGCCGCGGAGGCGGGCCTGGGCGACATCCTCAACGACCTGATCACCTCCGTCTCGGCGCTTCAAACCGCCGTCGCTGCGCTGAAGGCCGACCACAACACCCTTGTGGCGAAGCTCAACCTGGATGCCGGCGTTACCGACGCCAACTACGCTGTCTCGACCGCCGCGGCTCAGGCTGCGGTGATCCCGCTCACCTCCCGCTAAACCCCGGCGCGGCGGCTTCGGCCGCCGCCGCCCACCCCATGGACTCCCATGAGCCTCTTCAGCTCCGCCGACCTCCCGGCCTTCAAAGCTGATAGGCTATTGGCCGCGGCCCAGACCTTCTTTCCTGGCGTTGTGCTCAGCGACGCCTACCTGCTTCAGCAGATCCAGGCGGCGGAGGCGGACATCGCCCGCCGGCTGAAGGTGCGCCTCGAGCCCACCACGATCTTCCCTTACACGCCCACGGAAGGCGAAATCACCGCGCTCGGCGCCATGCCGTGGGCCGAAGAGCCTGGCTATGACTATGACCCCGAATTCTTCCGGGGGGACCGCTGGGGCTTCATAGTCCTGCGCCAGAAGCCCGTGGTCTCCGTCGAGTTCGTGCGGATGTCCTATCCGAACCCGACCGTCACCTTCTTCACCATCCCGCACGACTGGATCCGCCTCGACAAGAAGGCTGGCCACATCCGCATGGTTCCGGCCTCGTCGGGCTTCACGGCTCCCCTGAGCGCCTTCATCATGCAGGCCATGGGCGGTGGATCCACCATCCCGTTCATGATCCAGGTGAAGTACGTCGCCGGGCTGACCGGCGTGAAGACGGACCCGGCCTGGGCCGACCTGTTGGACGTCATCCTGAAGCAGGCCGTCCTCAATATTATCGACGGCTCGTTCCCGACCATGTCCGGATCGATCAGCGCCGACGGCCTATCTGAGAGCCGCAGCGTCGACCCGGAAAAATATCGCGAGATGGTCGACTTCAGGCTGCACGGCGCCAAGGGGTCGAACGGCGGGCTGTTCGCCGCGATACACGGCATCTCCATGGGCGTCCTGGGGTCATTCGGATGACCCAGCGCCCGGAATATGCGGACCGGGAGGTCGGCGAGACCGTCCTGATTGACGGCCAAGCCATGATCCACATGGGCGGCGGCCGGTTCCAACCGGCGACGATCGGTGAGCCGCTGGTCAAGCGCTTCAACGTCAATGAGGGCGAAACGCTGCACCGGCGCGTGGCGGCCTAGATGCGCTTTTCGCCGACCAACCTCAACGCGCACATCGTGAACATGGGGCAGGATCTCGGGTGGCGCCGCGCCTCGGCCTGCCCGTGCTTCTCCCCGGCGTCAGGAAATGCCCGCTTCGATTGCCTGCTCTGCGGCGGCCGCGGCCACACCTGGGCGGCTGAGGTGGTCGTCCGGGCTGGCCTGTCCAGCCAGACCAGCAAGAAGGCGCTGGCGCAATTCGGCGTCTATGAGATCGGCGACGCGCTGCTCACCATCGGATCGGACTCGCCTCTCTACGACATGGGCCAGTACGATCGCGTTCGGGGCCTTACCTCCACCAACCGCTTCTCCACGATGATGACCCGAGGTCAGGGCGACACCCTCCTGGGGACCATCAAATCCGTCGATCGGGTGTTCTGGCTGAACGAGGCGGCCAACGCGACGGTCGAGGGCGGGATCCCTACGGTGAGTGACGCTGGGGTGCTGACCTGGGCAACTGGAGAGCCTCCGGCCGGGACGCAGTACGTGGTCAATGGGGTGAGGTTCGACGAGTTCTTCGCCTTCCTCGACCTGCCGAGTGACCGCAATATCGGCGGCGCCAACTTGCCTCGCAAGGTTCCGGTCCGGAAATTCGACCTGCTGGGCAGGTGAGCGTGAAGCCAAGAGGATCGGGGATATACCTGATTGAGTGCGTGCGTCCCGGAGGGGAGGGGCCGTGGTTCTACGTTGGGCGAGCCACGAAAATGCAGGCTCGATGGCTCCAACACCTGTCGCATCTCCGCCGAGGAATGCACTGCAACCCCCTTATGCAGAAGGTGTTCAATCGGTATGGCGAGGCGGCCTTTACGGTGTCATGCCTGCGCCGCGCCCATCCAGGCGCCCTTCAGGATTTGGAGCAGTGGTGGCTCAATCTCATGTGCGACTTTCCTGGCTGCATGAACGCGGCGCGCGACTCGACTGCCCCGCGGCGCGGAATCCCCCTGTCCGAAGCCGCGAAAGCGAAGCTGCGCGAGGCTCGTAGCGGGAGGGCCTTAAGCGCCGAACATCGGGCGGCAATTTCAATCGGAGGCCGCGGCCTGAAGCGGTCAAATGAAACGCGTCGGAGAATAGGTGCCGCCAACTTCGGAGAGCGCAACAGCATGTACGGAAAGGTTGGCGCTCAGAATGCAAAATCCAGAGCCGTGAGGGGCCGGTGCGTTAGTTCGGGCGCGGTTCTGGATTTCGACAGCATGACTTTGGCCGAGGGGGCCGGGTTCCGACAGGAGTGCATCAGTCGCGTGTGCGCCGGGAGGAGCCGGTCGCATCTCGGATACACCTGGGAGATGCGCTAGGCGGCGGACGCAAGATCCAATGAAATGGCGGCTGAGAAGTCTAGCTCCGCGGTTCTCCTGAGTGAATCGGCGACAGCTCGAGCAAGGAAGAGCCCTGGTTTCGCGGGCACGATCCATCCCGAAGAGTTTGCGGTCATGACTCTGAAAGTGAGAAAATTTGAGTAGCTCTTGCCCCCTGGCGTCTTGGTGCTGAACTTCACCATGCCAGCATAGGGATCTGAGCGATGGCTGGCCTTCAGTTTGTATTCCGGCTGCGCCTCCAGGCGGCCGCCCCAAAGGTATTTCCGCGTGCGGACCGTGATCGGCTTGCGCGTGGCCATGTCGAACGCCCCGGTTCCGGACTGGCGTGTCCCTTGCCCGGTGATGCGGCTCGGCGATAGCTCCTGGGCGCTCTGGTGGATCTCGCGCGGCATGGCGGGCGCGTGGGCGGTGTTGCCCGGCGTGTTGTGGCGGAACGGGATGATGAGGTAGCGGACACCCTTGGCGGACAGGCGGACCTTGAGGCTCGTGTCGAGCATCTTCTTAAGGTCGCGCGGCGGCCGGCCGGTCTCGATGTCCTCGACGTATTTGTAGTTGGAGACGATCTCCCACGATAGCGGCCCGAGCTGCTTGGAGGTGATCGACGCCATGTAGGCGTCGCGCTCGCCTTGCCATAGTGGGGCGGCGTGAGCTGCTTGTTGCCAGCGCTCAACGCCCGTCGCGGCTACCCGCGCCACGGCGGCCTCGAGGTTGGAAAACATGCCTTGCCGGACGATCGCGCCCACCTGGGCTAGGTCCGACAGGTCGACGCCGATGCTGAGGTTGTCCGCCATCGCCCAAGGCTAGGCTCACGACCAGATAGTCGTGACGCCAGTATCAGCTCATGATCGCGTTCCTCCAGCCGCTACCCGTCGGCAACGCCGTCCGGTGCTTGCTGGCGCCGGATGCGGCGGCCCTGAAGACGCGGGTGCTGCGCAAGACGCAAGACGACTTCTCCGGCCCGGCCGATGCCGACGCGGCGATCGTCTATGAGGGTGATGAGCGACACTTCATCGACACCGCGACCCTTCAGAATGGCGCGGCCTACTTCTACAAGGCCTACGATCTGATCGGCGCGACCTGGACGGGATCCGCGAGCCACGCCGTCACGCCGCAGGCCGTCTCGAACCTCCTCGGCCCCAACGTTCTCACCTTCGTTCTGGAGCGCCTCGCGGCCGGCCTGAAGGTTGAGGTCGCCGCCGGCCGCCTGAAGCACGCCACCGGCGCCATCCCCTGCTTCACGGCGCCGCCGGCGTTCGAGGGCACCAAGTGGCCCGTGGCCAGCGTCCACCTCTCCAATGACGCGGCCGCCATGCGCGGCCTGGGTGAGGCGATCGACTTCGACGCATTCGATATTGAGGGCGACGAGTGGCGAGAGCTCGAGGGGTGGTTCGCCCGCGTGCAGCTCTCGATCGTCGTCTGGAGCCTAAACTCCGACGAGCGGAACCTGCTGCGCCTGGCGGTGAAGAAGGTGCTGTTGGGCAATCTGGCCGTCTTCGAGGCGGCGGGGATCTCTCAGGTCGAGTTTTCCCAAAGCGATACCGAGGACATGGAGAGCCACGCGGCGCCCGTCTACTCGTCCATCTGCTCCTTCACCTGCCTCGCCCCCGTGGCTGTCGATGCGCTGTTCGCGCCGATCGCCGATGCCGCAGCCACGCTGTCGGCGACCTAGCAAGGAATTCGCATGCCCAAGCCCGTTGAGACCGCCGCCGACGCGATCGTCGTCCCCACGCCTCCGCAGACGTTTGATCTGACCCTCGAGGAGTTCTGCGCCCGCCTGTCCGGGAGCGACCGGAGCGTCGAGATGATCGCCGGCTTCTACTCCGACGAGCGGGCCAAGGGCGTCGACAAGGACACCTCCGAAAACTTCACCGAGCGCTACGCGGCGTTCGCCACCCGTCCCGCCTAAGGAAGAGCTGAAACCATGGCCTATTTCTTCAACGGCAACATGATCGAAAGCCCGGCTGTTGTGTCCCGCGTCGACGACTCGGCGATGCTCAACCGTTCGATCAATGTCGGCAACATCGTCGCCCTGCTCGGCAAGTGCACGGGCGGCCAACCCGGCACGGTGCTGCGTTTCAGTGACCCGACCGCGGCCGCGGCCGCCCTTGGTTCCGGCGAGCTGGTGTCGGCGGTCAAGCGGGCGTTCGCCCCCTCGGCTGACACGGCCAGTCCCGCTGAGGTGCTGGTGGTCCGGGTCAACCCTGCGACGCAATCGACCCTGGTCCTGAAGGACTCCCTGGCCGCCACCGTGGCCACCCTCACCTCGACCGGCTACGGCCTGCGCGAAAACCAGATCAAGGTGAAGATCGAAGCGGCCACCAATACGGGCCTGAAGATCACCACCCAGCGCGGCGACGCCTACTACACCCAGGACGACATCTTCCGGAACGCGTTCAAGGTGCGCTACTCGGGCGCCCAAGTCTCCGCGGTGATGACTGTCAGCTCCACGCAGGTCATCCTCCAGGCGCCGTCCGGCACGGCCGTCGCCACGATCGATCTGGCCACCTATCCGACCGTCCAAGAGCTGGTCGATCGCATCAATGCGGTTTCCGGCTTCGCGGCGAGCGTCCAGGATGGCAACGGCGAGAAGCTCACCCTGCAAGGCCTTGACGCCTGCACCACCCAGGACGTGAAGACCGCAGACTACATCGCCAAGGCGCACCTGCAGGCCGTCATCGACTGGTTCAACGGCGCCGGCGAAGGGTACGTCACCGCGGTCCGCGCGGCTGATGTCGGCACGTTGCCGGCGGCGATCCCGTTCACCTACATGGCCGACGCGATCGAGGGGGTGACCACCAACACCGAATGGACCGCGGGCTTCACCGCGCTGCAGTCGGTGGATGCGCAGTGGGTTGTGCCCATCTCTTCGGATCCGGCCATCCACGCCATGGCTGATGCGCACTGCGTCTTCATGTCGGGTATCGGTCGTCGCGAACGCCGCTCGATCTGCGGCGCTCCCTTGGCCACGACTGACGCGGCCGCGATCGTCTTGGCCAAGGCCATCAACAGCGATCGGACCTCGCTCGTGCACATCGGCGGGTGGGACTACAACGATGCTGGGGTCCTGACCCTCTATCCGCCCTACATCGTCGCCGCCATGGTCGCGGGCGCCTTCGCCGGCCTTACGCCGGGCACGCCGCTCACCAACAAGTCGCTTCGCCTGCGCGGTCTGGAGCGCAAGCTGCGCAACCCCACCGACACCGACGCGCTGATCCGCGGCGGGGTCATGGCGCTCGAGGACACGGGGACCGCCTACAAGGTGGTCAAGTCCATCTCGACCTGGCTGACGAACACCAAGTTCAACCGGGTCGAGCAGTCCGTCGGGGTCGCCCTCGACTACACCGCGCGCGCGGTCCGGAACGCCCTAGAGCAGGTCAAGGGCATCAAGGCGAACCCGCAATCCCTGGCCCTGGCCGCGAGCCTGGTTGAGACCACCCTGCGCGAGCTCGCGAAGCCTGAGCCGAATGGCTTGGGCGTCCTGGCCGGTGACGAGGAGAGCCCGGCCTACAAGGACATCCGCGCCACCCTGGCCGGGGACGTCATCGCTGTGACGGCGCAGGTTTCGCCCGTCATTCCCGCCAACTACATCGCCATCACCCTCCACGCCGTGCCGTACTCCGGCGCCGTGGCGGTCGGCTAAGACCTCAGGGTAAGGAGCCCTCACTATGACCTTCGCCACGAATGTTAAGGTTCGCTCCGGCAACCGTACCGTCGTCATGCTTGGCGGCCTTATGGTTGGCCTGATCCAATCCGTCCGCGCGAGCGACGACTACTCCCCCGAGCCCGCGAGCGGCATCGGCGACATCCACGTTCAAGAGTATGTGCCTACCCTCGCCAGGCACATGCTCTCGGTCTCGAAGATGGTGCTGATCCGCGAGACCGTGCGCAGCGCCGGCATCACGCCAGAGAATGGCGACGCCGTGCTCAAGGGCCTGGTGTTCGACTTCCTGGTCCTGGACAAGGACTCCGGGGAGCTTCTGAAGAAGTACGTTGGCTGCTCCTATGCCTCGGGCGACATCGACGTGTCCAAGCACGCGATCGTCATGGCCAGCGCGCAGTTCAACGCCCTGGACACCCAAGGCACGGGCATCTAGCTCCGCCTCGATCGCGATCTGAATGGGCCGCTCCGGTTAGCCGGGGCGGCCTTTTTCGTCGTGACGCAAGACTGAGGCATGGCCAGAGAATCACAGCCCACCGATTTCGTCATCACTGTCGAAGGCATCGGCGCCTTCACCTTTTCCAAGCGCACGCTCAGATCCGGGTTCGCTATCTCGGCGGAATACGCCCGGCTGACCGAGGGCGAGCCGCTGGACGCCTTGACCGGCCGCTTCGCAGAGGCGGTCGCCACGCTGAAGATCCTGACGGTCGCCGCTCCTGATGGCTGGGCGCCGTCGGACCTGGATGACCTGTCGCCGTTCGACGATGAGGCCTACGCCAACCTCGTGAAGGTGTGGAGCGCGCTCAGCGAGAAGGAGGAGACGTTTCGACGCCCTGGAGCGAAGGGCAAGAGCAGCGGGGAAGGCGAGGGCGGGGACGTATGAGTTCTGGTTTCGCCGCTTCTACGGGCTGACCAGCACCGACCCCAGGTTCCTCGACACCACCCGCGAGGAGATCATCGCCGACTACTGGGCCGTCCATTTCGACGATCGCAAGCGGGCCGGGAAGGCGGATGAGGAAGAGTTCGAGGATCTCGATTTCGATCTCGATGACGTGCTCCGTCAGGCGGAGGAAGACCCCTCGAAACTGTTCGAGGGCTGGGAAGACGTAGGCGGGAGCCCGAGCGAGTGACCCAAGAAATCAAGATTCCCGTCTCAGCGCAGGTCGACGCGCGCGGCCTGGACAAGCTGGATGATGCCGTCTCCGGGGTCGGCGAGGCCACCCGCGCCGTGGCCCGAGACGCGAAGGATGCGGCGGCCGCCTTTGGTCAAATGGAGATCGCGGCCCGGCGCCTGGCGTCGACCAAGTCCATGCTTGAGAAAGAGCTGGGCCGGACCGTGAGCTCCGACGACGCGGGCCGGTTCCAAGACAACTTCGATCGCATGCGCAAGGGCCGCGGTATCGGCGCGAGCCGGCTGAAGGCCTTCGACGACGTCAACGGCTGGTATCACGGCCACAGCTCCACATTCACCAATCAGGCGCACGCTGCGGCGCACCGACGCTTTGTTGTTGCGCGCGGCATGCAGGGCACCGACGACAGCTTCCAGAATGGAGGCCCCGCGGGTCCAGGCGGCCCACACGGTGGCGGCGGTGGCGGCGGTGGCGGCGGTGGCGGTGGCGGCGCTGTCCGCTCGGCGGCCTGGGGCATGGTCAAAGGCGCAGGGATGATCGGCCTAGGCCTGGCCGGCATAAGCAGCATCGCCGGCATGGCGGGAAAAGCCGTCACGGGGGCGGTCAGCGAGGCCGAGTCCGTCGACGGCCTGAAGCGACGCATGGGCGACCTGGGCGTCGACTTCCTCAACCTGCGGGAACAGGCCAGGCAGGCCGGCGCCGGCCTTGGCGTCACCTACGTCGAATCTGCGCGCCTCGCTCTGGAGTTCGGCAAGGAAGCAGGCCGGCTACGCTCCGGGGACATGAAGGGCATGGGCCTGCGCGACGACTTGCGCGTGGGCATGGGGTTGAGCCGCTCCTACGGCATGGATCCAGCCGTTGGGGTGCAGTTCAACGGGACGATGCGCCGGCTCGGCGTGACGCAGGACGATCAAGGCAGTCGGCGCCTGGCGTTGCTGATCGCCGACGCGATCGAGAAGGGCGGGTTCATCGGTAAGGCTGAGGAGGTGCTCCAGGCGGTCTCCAGCTACGCCGTGCAGGCTGCGAACTTCAGCCTCACCACGCCGAACGTCGGCGCTTACATGGCCGGCCTTGCTTCCCTTATGGGGCTTGGCGCGCCTGGGCTAGACCCGGCCGGCGCCGCGGGCCTGTTGGCGACAGCCGACGGGAACGTGCGGCGTGGCGGCGGTCGCGGCGAAGCTTCGATGAACTTCAGCTATGCGGCGCTCTCCGGCGGCCGCGGCGGCATGAACCCTGTCACGGCCAAGGCCCTGATGGAGGGAGGCCTGTTTGGCACCACGGCCGGCGCGTTCTACGACCCCAAGAGCCCCCTGGCGCGCTACTACGCCAAGAACAACCTCCAGCGGCCCGACTCCTCCGCCGCGACCAACTTCGACAAGATGGTCCCGATGCTGCGGTCCAGCTACGGCAACGGCGAGTACCTCCTGGATGCCGTGAAGAACCACTTCGGGACCAGCTCCTATGGCCAGGCCGCGGCTCTGTTGGAAATGCAGGACAAGGGTGTCCTCGGTAAGTCGGCCGGCCTCCTGCAGGCCAACGGCATCGGCCTGAACAACATGTCCGTCACCGGGCTTCAATCCATAGCCCAGATCGCCAACGCCTCGAGCGGAGACGATCTGAAGGGGATCTATGACGGCATCATGGGCCGTCGGGACATCAAGGAATCCGAGAAGAAGAAGCTGGCCGGCGCCGCGCAATCCGCGGCCGCGACGGGCGACTTCGCCGCCATGCAGTCGGCGCTCGTGGCGGCCGTGGGTTCGGCTGACCAGGAGAAGGATCTCGCGACTGAGACGCGTGACTCGGTCAAGGCGATCAATGATGCTCTGACGAAGGCCGGGTCGCCGATCCTTGCCGCGCTGAACCCTATGCGGCTGGCGCTGGAAGTGCTCGCAAAGGCGATCGCGCCGGGGTCCTACCACATAGCGAAGTGGCAGGCGGAGCGAGCCGAGAAGGGCGTCCGCATCGGTCGCGAGCCTGAACATTATGGCGCCGTGGGTTGGGGGAACCTCGGAAGCTCGGGTGCTGCTGGTCCTGCCGGAAGCTCTGGTGGATCGGCTAGCTCGCGAGAGGCGCACGCCATGCAGCGCTTCATGGGACTGCACGGCCTGACCAGGGCGCAGGCCGCTGGCGTCGTAGGCAACCTGACGCACGAAAGCGTCGGCCTTAACACGAGCATTTCGGGTGATGGCGGGCTCGCCTTTGGGATCGCCCAGTGGCATCCGGATCGCCAGGCTGGACTGGCGAAATTCGCGCGATCGAGGGGAACGAGTTCTCGGGATTTCGACACGCAAATCGATTATGTCATGGAGGAGCTGAGAAATAACCCGAAGTACGGGTTGGCCGCGCTCAAATCGTCCACCACGCCGGGCGAGGCGGCGGCGACGTTCGGGCTCAAATTCGAGCGCCCCGCTGGCGCCGAGACGGGCGTGGCTGCGAATATTCACGGCTATGGAAATCGAGTTTCGAACGCCAACCGCCTCTACAGCGCACCGTTGCCGGACGACACAATCAGAGGCCCATTCAATGGGACCTCCGGCCCGCGGGTGGAGTTCGGCGACGCAAAGGTCATCATCCAGGACCAGAACGGCAAGACACGCGGCACGGCGAAGCTCAAGCCGGTCGCTAAGCCAACGCCATCTGGCGGATTCCCCGTGCGCGCCGGAGGTTACTGATGGCCGACGAACCGACAACCGTCTCCGAGCTGGTCGTCACGGCGCCGCGCAAGCGGTCGCGGACGGGCGGAACAAAGCTCTATCGGCCGCAGATCTCCGTCGTCCTGAAGAAGAACATCGCCCGGACCGAGGCGGGGGAGGGCGCGGGCGCCTCCGAGAGATTCAGCGGCGCGAAGGGTGAGATCGATCTTACGCCATATCTGGGGGAGGGAAGTTCGGTCACCGTCTCCAAGTCCTGTCGATCGCCAACAGGCGCTTTCGCGATCAACTTCCCTGACATCATGGAGCCGTCGGCGCTGGACTCGATCTATGGCCTGGTGGAGCCCATGGACGTGATCGAGATCCGCATGGCTCGGGACGTTTCCGAGGTGGACGCCGGCGTTCCTAAGCGCATGCCGATCATGATGCGGGGCTTCGTCAACCGGGTGCAGCGCCAGACTGGAATCAGCCGGGATGGGCCGCAGCGCACAGTCTCGATCTCCGGCCACGACTACGGCAAGATCCTTCAGATCATGCAGATCGTGTACCTGCCCAACATGGTGCTTGGACAAGAGCTGCTCTCCAGCTTCAAGCTATTTCTCAACTACGGCGTCGACGCGGAGGCGAACCAGCCGGCCGGCGAGTTCGTGCAGACCGTCTTGGACAAGGTGGTCAACCCGTTCCTGGCGAAGATGCGCACCGCGGCCGGCCGGGCGGTGGAAAGCCCCATCCTGGACCTCACGCTCGAGTCGCTCGTCGAGGAGGGCGTGGTGAGCCCATTCGGCGCCCAAGACTGGCCTGGCGGAACGATCTACGACCTCCTGTCGCACTTCGGCGACGTCGGGCCGTGGAATGAGCTCTACGTCGAAGACCGAGAGAGCGGCCCATATCTCGTGTACCGGCCGACTCCGTTCCGGACCTTGGGTGGCGACATGATCCAGACGGCCGCCTTCACCTACACGGTCGACGTCCTAGATTCAGATCTGGTGTTCAAGTCGGACGCTCGCTCGGACGACTCGGTGGCCAACTATTTCTGGGTCGACGCGCCGCGCCTGGCGCTGGTGGATAGCGCCTTGATGAAGGTTGCGGCTCAAGAGGGGCAAATGAAGCCTGAGCCCTTCCTGGTGGACTACAAGAATTCGTCGCCGGAGCTGTACGGGATCCGGCTGATGCAAACGGCGACGCAGCAAGGCGCCCGCACGGACGGCCAATCTGAAGCGAAGCTCGAGGCCGCGAATGGCGTCTTCATCGGCATGGTCAATGAAAAGCGGCGCGTCCTGACGGAGAACAACAAGGACAACGTCGTGCTCGAGGACGGCGGCCTCCGCCTGATGGGCAACGAGCGCATTCGGGCGGGTTGCTACGTGCGCCTGACCAGGGGCGGCGAGGGCGACAATTTCGAGTCTGAGCACTACGCCCACGAGGTGGTGCATGAATTTACCCCCTTCACCGGCGCCTACTTCACCACGGTCTCCTATGATCGCGGGACGGGCTTTGTGAGGCGGATTGATCGCGGCGGATCCGGCCCATACCTAGCCGAATTGAACCTCAAGGGGTCCTACGGTGAATAGCGGCATGCGTATGGCGAAGGTGGTCCGCGTGCACCCGCGCGCGCACGCCGTGGATCTGGTCTACCTCGACGACCTCAGTCAGGTTCCCATGGTCCAGGTCATGGGGCCGATGGCCACCACGAATACGGGAATGGTGGATATGCCGGAGCCCACGGCGCCGGCGAAGAGCGGAGATGTCGCCCCGACGAAGGATCGCGACATGTATGCGATCGTGGGGCGTGTTGGTCAGACGCCGGTTGTCATGGGGTTCCTGCAGCCGCAGGTGAGCCAGATGGCCTTCGAGGCGCCGAACCTGCGCCTGAACCGCCACGCCAGTGACGTCTACTCCTCGCTGGATGACGGCGGGAACTTCGAGATGCACTGGCCGAACGGGACCTATCTCAGGGTCGCGGAAGATCCGAACCATGCGGACCTCGAGGGCAAGGACTTCGACGCCAAGTTCAAGCTCAAGCGAAACACGGCGAAGGCGCTCCACGTCCGCCTCGTCGTCAAGAACGCCGGTGCCCAAACCGTCGCCCTGAGCATCGCCCCCACGGGCGAAGTGACGCTCGTGGCAAAGGATTTGACGGCGACGCTGACCGGAAACCTGGGGCTGGCCGTGACGGGAAACATCACCAGCTCGGCGAACGCCTGGGGCCACACCGGCGCGCTCAACGTCACGGGCAATGTGGGCGTGACGGGTACGGTGACCGCCTCAGTCGACGTCGTTGGCGGCGGAAAGAGCCTCAAGACGCACACGCACGGGGGCGTGCAGACCGGCGCCGGAACGACGGGCGCGCCGATTTAGCGAGCGACCGCAAGGCAACGAAAGGCGGGGTCGCTCGCACCCCAGCCATTTCCATGGTCTAATCCGCCCCGTTCACGCTGGGTCATGAGGGGTTTGGGTTGAAAACTTTTGTGTTGGCCGTCGTGCTGGCGGCGGTATGCGTCAGCGGGTGCGAGAGGCCGGTGCCGGTGCCGCCTGAGGCGGTGGCCCAAGCGGCGGCGGAACCGCGCGAGCGCACCCTCCAACGCAACGAAAATTACCGTGACTATGAACTAATCGCGCTCTCGGGGCCGAGTATTTCGGGAAGCGAGTTTGAGAACAAATTCATGTGCAAGGACGTGTTCCAGAATGCCGACGTCGGCATTGGGATGCTGAAATACCTTGTCATTATCCCCAACAGCAACCCTGACAGTAAAGATATAAACAAATTCCTTGCCATCTCCGAGGGCCAGCCAACCGAAGTTATCATCATCTATTCACAGAGCGGCGGAGACCGGATTCCAGCATTCATCATGATGGGCACCGAAGTTATCGCTGACTGCTCCAGCTAAGGCGACGCAGCAGCGGAAAAAGCCCAAGGTCAACGCCCATGGACCGTGCGCCTGGCTGCCAATTAAGCTAGATACAGTCTATCCATGGTACTTCATGATGACGTGCAAAAATCGAAAGGACGGGGAGCCTGGATTTCGTTCTATCATTGAAAGTGTTCCGATTTCCGTTTCCCAGGACGCTGAGGTTCTTGAAAAAAATACGGGTTCTCCGAGTAATTCAAATCCACCTTCCTCCGCCCTATAAGCATCTTGAAGCAAGTTTATCTGAGCCTCGTAGCCGATCATAATTCCGTCTACGAACACCGCCATCTCATTGGTGCAACTATACTTTTCTTGGCAAATTACCGTCTTTCCAGCCGGGCAAGTAACGTAGCCACCGACGTCGCTGCACTTATCGTCCGGATGTTGGCCTTCATATTCGAGCAGGGTTGCTTTCCTAGGGAACGCCATACCGTTCGGAAGAAATATCGTCGCGGCGTTATCGCGCGATTGCTCGTGAGGTGGAGCGCTCCCTTCCGCAGATTCGGCTGTTTCATCGATCGCCTTGTGGATTTCTGGTTCGGAGACGGTCTCTCCGATCGGGGATGTATGTGGGGCGCCAAGCTCTGCGTTTCCGGATATTATGGCTATCCCGGCTCCAGCGACTCCGGCGATTGCCAGGGCCGCCAGCGAGGCGTTTCTCATCGTGTTGGTGTTCTTCAAGTCCCCGCCATCCTCACTCCAAAACGCCGCCATAGTCCTTGGTGCTGACATACTGATGGTTGCGCTCCCACGCTTCAAGCGTGGAGATTGGATAGAGGATTTTGTTCCCGAAGCGGCGGAACGGCGGGCCGATGCGATCGCACCGCCAATTGGCCAAGGTCTTCGACACGATTTTGAAGTCCCAGCGCTCCGACACCTCCTCCGCAGTGAGGTAGGTCTGCCGCCCCTCGGCGGGCGCCGGCGGCCCGAGCTTGATCTGTTCGATCTCCCGTGCGGGCAACCGAGCGACCGATTTCCTCTTGGGCTGGGCTGGGGTGATGAGGGGTTCGCGCATGATCCCGCGAATGATTGTCTCGATCAGCATCGGCAGGCGCTCATGGAAGGCCGCGTCGACGGCCTCGCGGATCGCGTCGACCGATGACGTCTGGCTGTAGCCGCCGGTGCGGCGGATGGTGGGGAGCACTTCGGCGGTGACCCACTTCTTGAAGCGCTTGGCGGCGGGCTTCCGGCTGGTGAGCACAAGGCTGTAGAGGCCGGATTCGTTGATCACCACCACCTGTTGAGGGCCGCCAAGAAGGGTATCAACAATGCTGATACCCTTCTCGTCTTCGTCTAGGCGGCTTGCGGCCATCGACGGGTTGCCCATGAGCAGCACGCCGCAGATGTCCGCCAGAACGAACCAGGGCGTGCCGTCGCGGTTGATGACCCGGACGCTATGCCCCTCAAACACCAGGGGAATTTCCACGGGTTGGAAAACTGATGTAATTTCATTGAAACTACCGCAGTTTTCGATATGGTCGGTATCAGCTTGGTTCATGCCTGGCCTCAGGTGGATCCGGGTTAGGCCCTGAAGCGAGTTACCGCTCGCCTCAGGGCCGGATATTCAGGATATAATGGATATCCAACATATCAACACCTTTCTGGATATCGTTGACCGCTGCGGCTGCAGCGCATTAGGAATGCGGATGCCCCCAATTCGCCCAAGTCGGTTCTTGCTGCAGATCGACCCCGGCCTAATTGACCGCATCGACGACTACCGCTTCGCCCACCGCATCTCCTCCCGCGCTGAAGCCATGCGGCGTCTGCTGACGCTCGGCCTGGCCGGCGCTGGCGTCCTGGATGACGAAGTCCCCCTCGATCAGGTCATTGCCCGGCTGCGGAGCGCCTCGGAGGACTGAGGCGACCCCCGCCGCTGTCGTGACTGCATAGTCGGCGGATGGCGTCTCCCTCCACCCAGAAGGCCGACAAGCGGCCGATCTCCTTCGTGCTGGAGGATGGGCGGACGGGGGAAACGATCACCGTGCCGCTCGTCATCCGGCCGGAGGATCTGACCGAGTCACGGCCGGCCCTCATGACCGCCGTGCAGACGTTCAACGGCGCCTTCATCGACAACTTCGGGCCGGGCCTCACCACCATCCAGATCTCCGGCCACACCGGCTGGCGCGGCGGCGAGACCGAGGACGGCGCCGCGGCCTTTCAGACGCTGAAGAGCGGCGTCTGGTCGAAGTGGCATGCTGGCCAGGCTGCGGCCGTGGCCGCCGGCCAATCGCCCGACGTGGTCAAGCTGATCTTCGTCGATGCCCTGGACAAGATCACGGCCGTGGTCGCCCCCGGTGCCTTCGTTCTGAAGCGGAACAAGTCGCGGCCGCTCCTGATGATGTACCAAATTAACATGACGGTGATCGACGAGCGCATCGATGCGCCCCTGGTCGACCCCCTAAACCTGGCGCTGGACGCCAGCCCGAACGCGGTTGTCGCCGGCGTGAAGAGCTTGGACGCCTCCACCTCGGCCCTGGGCGCGGCGAGATCGCGCCTGAAGCAATTCGTGGGCGCCAACTTCGCCGCCCCGCTGCGCGATTTCATGGGAGTGACCGACGCGGCGTTCGGGCGAGTCCTGGCCGCGGTCGACGGCGTCCGCGGAGTCGTCGGGGAGCAGGCCTCCCAGCTCGTCTCGGTCGCCACCGACCTTGCGATGGTCGGGCGCAACGCGGCCTTCACTTACAACGCGGTGGCCAACCTGGCCGACTTCTCCAGCAATGAAGTCTCCGAGATCGCCTCGGCCTATGAGAACGCCTTCTGCGTCCTGCGGAACACGTTCCGGAGGGTCCGCGAGTACCCGGACTATCAGGGCCTCTACGGCGCGTCGGCGTGCTCCTCGACCGTCGGCGGCTCCCCCCTCAGCGCCTACCTGGGGCAGAACCCGTGGGAAACTGTCATGTCGGGGGTCCGGTCGTCGTCGCTGGTGGCGCCGGATGCGCGGGCGAATATTGA
Source organism: Phenylobacterium ferrooxidans (assembly GCF_042714595.1). Classification (NCBI taxonomy): domain Bacteria; kingdom Pseudomonadati; phylum Pseudomonadota; class Alphaproteobacteria; order Caulobacterales; family Caulobacteraceae; genus Phenylobacterium; species Phenylobacterium ferrooxidans. Next base: position 111,831 of record NZ_JAOTJD010000005.1, read on the forward strand.
GGTGTTCAAGGCGGCCGACCCCGTGCTGCGGCCGATGAGCGTTTCGGACATGGCGTCGCGGCTGGCCACGATCTCCAGCGGAGTGCGGTTCCTATGAGCATCCTGCGCAGGCTGGCCGGCTACCGCTACGTCGAGGTTCGTCAAGACGACACCCTGCAGGCAATCGCCCAGCGCGAGCTCGGCGACGCGAGCCGTTGGGCCGACATCATCGCGATCAATGACCTGCTCCCGCCTTATCTGACCGGGGACGTCAACCAGGCGTCCGCCAATGTTCGGCTCTTCGGGGAACAGCTCATTGTGCCTGCGGTCGCGGTGCAAACCTCCGCAGCCTCCGACCCGGACCGCGTCTTCGGCGTCGATATCGCTCTGACGAACGGCCTCCTGGAGGCGGAGAACGGCGACTTCCGCCTGGCGAGGGGGAACGCGAACCTGCGACAGGCGCTGCTACACCGCGTCCGCACCGCGCTCGGCGAGCTGCTGTTCCACGCCAAGTACGGCTGCAATGTCCACGCCCTGATCGGCCGCGGCAACGGCCCGACGGTTGGCGTTCTGGGCGCCGAGTACGTCCGCGGCGCGCTCCTCTCGGATCCCCGCGTCGACAGCGTGGATGCGGTGACGGCGACGATCTCCGGCGACGTCAACGAAATCGAAGCCACCGTTCGGCCGATCGCCGGCACGTCCATCGACATTCAGACCACGGTGTAGCGCATGGCTTTTCAGCTCAAGAACTGGACGAGCATCGTCGCCTCGACGCTGAACCACTTTCGGGGCACGACCTCGAGGGTGACCGACTTCAACATCGGGAGCGTGGTCCGGACCATACTCGAGTCCCTCGCGATTGAGATCGACGAATTCTATCAGAAGATGTTCCACGGCCTGAGGGAGGCTATCCCGGTCGCGACCTACAATACCTTCGACTTTGCGCGCCTGGCAGCGTCTCCCGCGACGGGTGTGATCCGAGTGACGATCACATCGGCGGCGGTGGCGACGGTTATTCCGGCGGGGACGGTCTTCTCGTCGGCCGCCGCGCGCCTCACCTACCTGAGCCAGAATGGCGTGACCATCGCCCCAGGCGGGACCTACGCGGACGTGTCCGTGGTCGCTGCATCGTCTGGGGCGGCGGGAAATATCCCCGCGGCCGTCGCGTTCACCGTCAATCCTTCCATCGCCGGGTTCGTCAGCGCGGCGAACGCCATCCCACTCGTCAACGGTCGCGAGGTGGAGGCGGATGCGGAGCGAAAGCAGCGCTTCGGCAGCTATATCGAAGCGCTGCAGCGTAGCACCACGTCGGCGCTGATCTACGGCGCCAAGACCGCGGCCCTATTCAACGCCTCGGGGATTGAGACCGAGCGCGTCAAGGCTGTGTCGATCATAGAGCCGTATGTCGCGGACTCCGCGCAACCGATCTCCCTGGTCAACGTCTACGTCCATAACGGGGTTGGCGCCACGTCCGGAGCCCTGGTCGCCGAGGTAGTGAAGATCATCCACGGCTACGTCGACGACGCCGGGGTGAAGGTTCCGGGCTGGAAGGCCGCCGGCGTCAAGGTCACGGTCGCGGCCGCCACTGAGACCACCCAAGCTGTGACCGGGGTTATCACCGCCGAGCCGGGCTACGTCGCGTCGGCCCTGTGCGCGCTGGCGACGGAGGCGCTCTCCGAATACATCCTCGCCCTCGACATCGGCGAGGCCTACGTCGTCGCCCACGCCGTCGTCCTGGTTAGTAGCATCGCGGGCGTGGCGAATATCGTCTTCAGTCTGCCCACCGCCGACGTGGATCCCGCCGCGACCAACAAGCTGATGCCGGGCGCCATTGCGATCACCGCGGCATGAGGCTTACCCTCAAGCTCCTCGGGCGCCTAAACCGCGTCTTTGACAAGGACCCCCATCCGTTCGCGGCTATCCGCTTCGGGTATGCGGGCGGCATGTCGTGGGCGGTCGAGGATCTGAGGCTGGTCATCACGATCTCGGGCGGCGTCGGCGGGCCGCTGACTATTGACCTGACCCAGCACACGCTCGCCACCCTGGCGGCCACCATCGCGGGCGCTGCGGGATACCAGGTGGACTTCATCGATCCCGAGCGGGCGCACCTTGCCGCTACGATCTTGCTGGATGGGGCGGGTGAACAGGACGCGTCCGGGAGGGTGCAGCTCCTCGGCTACACGTCCCTGCTCTGGTCCTTCATGGAGGCGGAGGCGGTCGAGCTGAAGGCGGCTGATGGCCAGATTGGGCAAATGCTCCGCCAGATGACGACCAAGACGGCCGAGGGCGCCTGGCTCGATGAGCTGGGAAGCTACTACAACGTCCCTCGCTGGCCGGGCGAGGCTGATGTTGGGTACGGACCACGCATCGTCGCAGAGGCGGTGAGGCCAGCGTCGAACAATATAGCGCTCGAGCGCGCGATCCAGGACTATACGGGGCAGGCTTGCCGCGTTTTGGACGTCACGATCTATCGGGGCGTCTTCCCCGTCTACGACGGCGTGATTTCGCACGACGGGGCCTACACCTACAGCACCGTCGGATCGCCGGAGTACGGGCTATTCGACGTCCAGATCGGGTACGATCTGATCGATGGCGGAAGCTTCGTGGCGTTCCTGGCTGATGTCAGAGAAATTTTGACCAAGATCCGCGCGGCGGGAACGCACATTCGCGCGCTCAGCTTGGATGGATCGGCGTCACTGGTTCTGGACGTCTTTGGCGGCGCGATTGATGGCGGCCTCGCTGAGGCTGCTGGCTCCCTGATCAGCGAAACCCTTACCGCCCCATCTGATGGGGCAGGGGTGCCGCTCTCCGGAGGCGTGACGCTGTCAGGCGACTCTCTTGCGGCCCCTGCGGATGACGCGGCGGGATTGGTGGATGTTATTTTGCTCACCGAGAGTGGCGTCGAGATCTTTGCCGAGGACGGCTCTGAGATCTTCTACCCCATCGGCCCCATGTTCTGAGTCGTGACGCCACTATCGGGGCTCCGGCCACGATAGACAGATCATGCCTAAAACCTCTCTCCTCGACCCCGCGGCGGCCCTCGGAACGTCCGACTTCTTTGCCTTGGTCCAGGGCGGGGCGACCTTTCGGGCGACGATTGCCCAGGTCGCTGCGGCTATCCTAGCGTCGCCGGTGATCACGCAGTCACTCCAGCTCTCCGGCGCGATCACGCCCGCGGCGTTCGCCGCCACGCAGAACGACTACGCGCCGGTTGGCCTTTCAGCCGCCGCCGTCGCGCGCCTCACCGCCACCGGCGCACAGTCTATAACTGGCATAGCTGGCGGCGCCGCAGGGCGCGTCCTGATCCTGCAGAACGTCGGCGCCGCCGCCATTTCCCTTCTGAACGCCAATACGGGCTCGACGGCCGCGAACCGCTTCGCCTTCAGCTACGACCGGACGATTGAGCCGGGCCGCGTCCTGATCCTGATCTATGACGTCACGCAGTCGCGCTGGATCGACGCCGAGCCGCTGACCAAGGCGCTCGCCGCGACCATGTGGGCTGGCGTGAACGACGAGCGATTCATCACGGCGAAGGGCTTGTTCGACGCCTCCGCGCCGGTGTCCGTGGCATATGCTGCGTCAATCGCCCTGGACTTCGCCACCGGCATCAACTTCGACCTCGACGCCCTGACCGGCGCCCTGACGCTGGAGAACCCGACGAACGCGAAGATCGGCCAGAGCGGCCGCATTCGCATCCCGCAGGACGCCGCCGGCTCAAGGCTCATCACCTACGGAGCCTGGTTCAAGGCGCCCGGTGGCCCGCAGGCGCTCAGCACGGCGCCCGCAGCGGTGGATGCCTTGTACTACTTCGTCCGCGACGCCACGACGGTGGAGTACACGCTCGCGAGAGCCTTCTCGTAATGCAGCCCTTCATTCACCCGATGATGGGTAGGCGGCAAAAGGTCCGGCTCATAGCTGGCAGCGCTGGCAATGTGACATCCTCCGGATCGACGACGACCTTCACGCCGACGGGCACGGCGGCCGGCGACCTTTTGATTCTGATTTGCGGCGGCACCACGCCAACCATATCGGGTGGCGCGGGCTCCGGGTGGAGCTACAGCAATCAGGTTGGAGGCGGCACCAACATCCAGACCTGCTACAAGATTCTGGCTGCTGGCGATGTGGGTGCGACATTCACGATCTCGGCCACGGCCAACACGGCGCCCTTTTTGTGGGTCACCTATCGTGGGCCGGTGGCGATGACGCTGAAGGAGAGCGTTGCGCAACCGTCTGGCGCGGCCCTGACCTTTACCGGCTTCACGCCCGGATCGACCAATGTCGCGGCCCTTGTTGTCGGTTTCTCGCACGGCGGCGGGTCCGCCGTCGGAGCGACATTCCCCGCGGGCTGGACGACCGACGCAAGCCTCAACGCGTTCGACATCAAGTCGGTCACGACGTCTCCAGAATACGCAAGCGGATCGATCAGCATCACGGGGATCTCTGGCGCGATCTGCGCAACTTTGTGGGAGCTGATCTGATGCGCGCGCCCCACTCCCGCCACGCAACCACGGTCGTCTGAGCCATGCCTTACGCCTTCAAGACATCCGACGGATGGGTGGAGATTAACGGCGCATTCGCCACAGACGAGTTCAGTTACCCGCCCGGCTGGGCTGAGGGCTCAACGCCGGAAGCTCGCCTCGCCGCCGGCGTTGCCGAAATCACCGAGGCGGACGTCACGCCTCAGAGCCACCAGCGCCTTGTCGGCGTCGAGCTGGTCGACGTCGGCGGCCTGGTTCCCATGCGGCAGGGGGTCTACGAGGAGCTTACCCTCCAGGAGCGCCAAACCGCCATGTTGGCGGCCATCCGCGAGCAGCGGTGGGCGCATGAGCAAGCCGGCTTCATCGGCCCTGCTGGTCCCGTCCGCACCGACGACAAGACCCAAAGCAAGTTGACCGGCGCCCTCGTTATGTTCGGCCGCGACACCTCGCTGTCCACGCTCGACTGGGAGCTCTCCCCCGGCGTCTGGGCAACAGTCACAGAGGCCGACGTCGCGGGGATGGGCGTCTTGGTTGGTCAACATGTCCAGGCATGCTTCACCCACTCGCGTGGGCTCTCGGATGCCGTCATGGCCTCCGAGACTCATGCGGACCTCAACGCGATCGACATCACCGCTGGCTGGCCCGCCTGATCGTCGCTCCAACCGCCTCCGGGTAGGTGCTGCGGCGTCGTGACTTGATCCTGAGCTCCTCGCCGCCCGGAGCTTGATGTGCGCCATTCCGAATCCCTACTGCTTCCCACCGGCCACTTCCTTCTCAAGGCCTTTCGCCGCGGGATCCTGGTCGACGTGGTCGATGAGCCGAACCTGATCGTCAATGGGTCGAAGACGGCGCACGCCCGCCTGCTCGGTGGCGACGTCACCAACCGGAGCATCACGAAATTCGCGTGCGGCACGTCCGGCACGGCGCCGGCCGGCGGCAACACGAGTCTCACTGGAGCTTTCTCGAAGGCGATCGACGCGGTGAGCTATCCGGACGCGACGTCTGTGAAGTTCGACTTCTCGCTGCTCACCTCCGAGAACAACGGCATGGCCATCCTGGAGTTCGGCCTCCTGACCGCTGGAGACGTCCTCTATGCCCGCAAGGTGCGCAGCGTCGCCCTGAATAAGGATGTCGACCTGACCTTCTCCGGGTCGTGGACGATCACCTTCTAGGGGACCTTCATGGCCAACTTGACCGAGACGGAGTCCTTTGACGCCGGCGTCTACAAGATCGCAACGACCGACCCGGTCGTTGGCGGGGATGGCGGCGTATCGAACGCCCAGGCCGTCGCGCTTACCAATCGCACGAAGTGGCTGAAGGCTCGCGTTGACGAGCTGATCACGGCCGTGGCGACTCTGGCTGGCCTGAACAGCCCGGCGCTGACGGGCGATCCAACGGCGCCGACCGCGGCCGCAGGTGATGACGACACGTCGATCGCCACCACGGCCTTCGTCCACCGCAACAGTGGCGGGAGCGTCTCGGTCAACTGCGCCGGGGGCAGCAACATCACCCTCGCCGCGGACCAGTGGGGCGTCGGGATCATCATCCTGACCGGCCTCCTGACCGGCAACATCAATCTGATATTCCCGACCCGGTCGGACCGCTGGCTGGTGATCAACCGCACCACAGGCCTGTTCTCTATCACGTGCAAGCCGGCGGCCGGAACCGGCGTGAAGGTGGCGCAGGGCCGCGGCAAGAGCATCTACTGCGATGGTACGAACATCGCCGACGAACAGACCGACCTGGCCACGGGCTGGAGAACAATCACGGCGACACTGACGGCCGCGAAGGGCGACCGGCTGGTCGCCGACGTCTCTGGCGGAGTCTTCCCGATCACGCTGCCGCTGAACCCTGCGGACGGCGATGACGTGTGGATCAAGGGCAACTTCAAGGCGTCGAACCTGACCGTCGCCCGCAACGGCCAGACCATCAACTACGGCACCTCGGACCTGGTCCTCGATCGCGACAACATCACGGCCATCCTGGTCTTCGACGGCGGAACCTGGAGGGTCTAGGTGACCACCTGGTCCAGCATCTTCCCGAAGGGCTACGCGCTCCTCGACCGACAATACTTCTACGAGCCTGGCGTATATTCAGCAGTCGCGCCGGCTGGAACGGCTTACGTCCGTGCCGCGGCGGATGGCGCAGGTGGGTTCAAGGACGCCGGCGGCGATGGGTGGGGCGGCGGATCAGCTTACGCTTTTGACCAGGAGGCCTGCGCGCCTGGCGCGACGTTCTCAGTCCAGGTGGGCGACACCGCCTTCTCGCGCCCCTCGGCCGACACGGTGGCCGGCGACAGCTATGTGAAGCGCGCCGACACATCGAGTCTCGTCTACGCCGATCGCGGCCGGCACAGCGGGTCGAAGGGTCTAGCCGCCAACTCCGTCGGATCCGTCAAGCGCTCCGGCTCGGACGCCACGGCGAACCAAGGCGGGGCCAGCGCGGGAGATGACGGCGATACGCGCCCGATGGGCCTCGGCGGCCGCGGCGCCAGCGTGAACGTCTCGGCTATGCCCGGCGGCGGCGGCGGCCGGGGCGTCTTCGGCGGCGCGACGAGCGTCGTTCCGGCCGGTGACGGCGTGGTCGCGCTGGAATTCTACGCGCGCAATCCGGGGTACTGAGCATGATCCGTTGGAGCGAGCTGTTCCCGGACGAGAGCGATCTGATCCTCAGGAAGTTCTTCAAGGACGCGGGACAATTCACCGTCGCTGCGCCAGGCGGTGCGGACTATTTCCGCGTGTCCATGGTTGGCGTGGGGGGGCAGGGCGAAAACGCCGGCGGCAACGGCGCCTTCTCCCACCGCAAGGCGAAGACCTCCGCCGGCGAGGTGTTTCAGATCCAAGTGGGCCAGTGCGGGACCGGGATGACGGCCGGCGATAGCTGGATGCGGCGCGCCGCCACTGGCGAAATGGTCTGCTACGCCGACCGCGGTCGCGGCACGGGCGGTGTGCAGGGCTCGGCCGCCAACTGCATTGGCGATATTCGCCGGAGCGGCGTCGCTTCGGTGTCGAGTGGCGGTGACGTCGGTGACATAGCTCGCCTTGGGTTTGGCGGTCGCTACGGCGTGAGCCGCTCGCGCGCGCCCGGACCGGGGGGCGGCGGCCTAGGGGGGAACTTTCCAGCGCTCGTCCTAATTCCCGCCGGGCAAGGCATGGTCGCTGTCGAGTGGTACGGCGGGGATCCGGGCGAGGGGTATTGATCGACGCTCGCGCCTAAGTCGTGACGATAGCTTTGAGTCATGCCGCAGGCCGCCACAAAAGCCGCCCCCACCCTGCAACCGGACCGCAGCGCGCGGTCTGGTCGCGGTTCCAGTGCCAAGGTCGCGACGCCCGTGAAGAGCCCGCCCCTCAAGAAGCGAAACGCCTCGATTGAGGACATCTACGACGCGATAGAGCGGGTCCACGACTGCGTCCACGAGGCCTCCAAGGAGAGCTCGCGGCAGTTTGACGGGCTCCACCGGCGGGTCGACGGCGTCGCCGACGGCTTGGGTAAGGTCGGCGAGCGCGTCGCGTACATGGAGGGCGTCCAGGCGACCCAATCCAGGGCGCTTGGCGTCGCGCCGCCGGCACTCGATGACCACGACGGTCCGGTCGAGAAGGGGTTCCGCACCCTCGCCACCATGAAGCCCTGGCAAGCCCTGGTGGGCGGCATTGGTGGGCTCTCAGTCTTCGTCGTCGGCTATCGGATCGTCGTCTCGATCGCGCCCGACACCTGGGCCTTCCTCAAGTCCCTCCATCACATCCTCATGACGGTGGCTACATCATGATCCGCCCCATCCCCGCCTTCCTGGGCGAATTCCTCAAGAAGGCCGAGGGCGTCAAGACGCGGGCCTATCAAGACTCGAAGGGCATCTGGACCATCGGGGTTGGTCACACCGGCCCGGAGGTTCACCGCGGACTCGTGATCCCGATGTCCAAGGTCGACGCCTACCTGGCCGACGACATCGAAGTCGCCGCCGGGCGCCTGGAGCGCCGAATTGGCGCGGCCGCCGTGCTCTCGCTGTCGGAACATCAGTACGCCGCGCTGCTGTCCTTCGTGTTCAACCTGGGCGCCAAGCCGAACTGGACGCTGTGGCGCCTGCTCAAGGCCGGCAAGATCCAGGGCGACGCGATTCCGGACCAGATGATGAGGTTCGACAAGGCCGAGATCGACGGCGTTCTCGTGGCTCTTCCGGGCTTGCGGTATCGCCGAATGGCGGAAGCCGCCCTTTGGCGGACGCCCGACGCTCCCGGCGCGGCGGCCCTCAAGATCGTGCCGTCGGAAGTGCTCGAGATCATCAAGATCGCGCCGGCCAATCCGCTGCCGTCGTCCCAGGTCCGCGCCATGGAGACCCCTCCGACGCCGCCTGTGGGATCGCCGCTCGTCAAGAGCCGCGCCTTCATGAGCGGGGTCACGGCCGCGCTGCTGGGCGCCCCGGCGATGCTCAAGGAGATCGGCGACGGGTTCTTGAAGCCGGTCATGGACGCCATCTCGCCGTTCTCGGACCGGAGCCCGGCCGTAGAGCACCTGGTGGGGACACTCGCCACGGCCGCGGCCGTGCTGGTCGCCGTCTCGGTGGCGTTCCAAATCTACAACAGCCACCGCGCGAGGAATTAGCGTGGGAAAGCTCTTCGAGATCGTCGCCGGCGCCAAGGCGTACCTGATCATCGCCGCGATCTGCTTGGCCTTGGGCGCGGCGGGCGGCTCCGCTGCCGCCTGGAAGATTCAGGACGGCAACATCGCATCGATCCAGCTCGAGCAAAAGAAGGCGCAAGGGAAGGCCGTCGCCGCCGCGATCAAGAAGGAGCGCGCGGCCGCGAAGATCTCAGCCGAAGCCGGCCGCAAGGCGGAGGATCACCAGGTCGAGATCCGAAACGTCACCCGCACCATCATCCGAGAGGTTCCGCGCTATGTCTCCGTTGAAGCTGACGCTCGTTGCGTGCTGCCTGTTGGTTTCCTCCGGGTGCACGACGCCGCAACCCTCGGCGCCCCTGTCTCAGAAACCCTGGATCCCGCCGGCCGGCCTGATGACGCGGCCGCCGGCGTTGATTGCTCTGCTGCCGCAGCGGTCATCGCCGAAAACTACGGCGCCTACCGCTCCGTCTCCCAACAACTGATCGACCTGCAGGACTTGGTCTCCGATCAGGTCCGTCTCGGCGAGGGGGCGGAGTAGCCCCGTGCCGTCCCCCCCCATCTCGCCGGCCATCTCAGCCGAGCGGAAGCGGGTTATCGAGGCGGCGCTGGCCGACGGCTTCACCCCCTTTGGGCAGTCGGGCGGTCGCGGATCCTCTGCGCAAGAGGGCGCGCGGCGCCTCGGGATGAACGTCTCCAGCCTCATGAGCTGGATCCGCACCCAGGAGCGGCGCGCGCTGGAGGGCGCGGAGAACTTCCTGCCCGATTGGTCCCTCTTCAAGCCGCCGGCGGCCGCGAAGCTTTCGTCATCTCGCGCCATGGTGCTTGTGAAGCGGGACGCTCGGCGCTTCCTCCTGACCGCGGCGCAAGACGACACGCCGGTGCACGCCTCGTTCTGGGCGAACCTGCTCGCCTACGCCCACGACATCGGCGCCGAGATCCGCGTCGGCGGCTTCACCTATCAGAAGGGCCTGTTTGAGGATCACGCCACCCGGACCGCGGCGTTCGCGAGGGAGGTTCACCCCTACCTCTTCCACGACAACAACGACTGCGGGCCGCTGGTCTTTGCCGCGAAGATGAACACCCTACCGACCGCGGTGAGGCCGCTCTCGGATCTCCACACCCACCCCCGCGGCGCCTGGGGCGTCTTCCCGCACGCGAAGATCCAGCTCGTGTCCGTCCCAGCTCTGCCCGGCCGGCACCCGGCGATGATCATGACCACGGGCGCCTGCACGATCGCCAACTACATCGAGAAGAAGGCCGGCCTGAAGGCGGAGTTTCACCACCAGATCGGCGCAACGATCGTTGAGGTGGATCCGCAGGACCGGGTCTTCTGCCGACAGATCAGCGCCACCGATGACGGCGCGTTCCAGGACTTGGACGTCGTCGTCCGCGCCGGCGTGGTGACCCGAGGCCACCGGGTCGAGGAGATCTCCTGGGGCGACATCCACCGGGAGCAGCTCGATCCGACGGTGGCGCGGGCGGCCTGGGGCCTGGACCTGGCGCGCGACGAGATCATCTCCAGCGACAACATGCTGGACGCCCTCAAGCCACGCCACCAGGCCTGGCACGACCTGCTCGACTTCCAGGCCAGGAACCACCATCGGCGTGACGATCACGCCTTCATGTTCGGCATGATGGTGGAAGGGACCGATCGGGTCGACGCGGCGAACAAGGCCTGCGCCGAATTCCTCCGCCGGACGGCCCGCGACTTCTGCACCAGCGTCGTCGTCGCCTCGAACCACAACGAGGCCATGCACCGCTGGCTGCGGGAGACCGACCCTCGGAAGGATCCACTGAACCTCCGGTTCTGGTGTCAGGCCAACGACGCCATCTATGCGGCCAAGGAGGCCGGCGATCGGGAGTTCGACGTCTTCAAGTGGGCGCTCGAGCGCCACGACCCGGCGAACCTCGAGGACATCGTCTTCGTGCCCCGCAACGGATCCTACCTGGTCTGCCAGGAGGCAGGCGGGGTCGAGATTGGGCTGCACGGGGACGAGGGGCCGAACGGCGCCCGCGGCTCGGCGATGAGCTTGGCGCGCGTCGCGGTGCGGCTGAACATCGGCCACAGCCACTCGGCCGCCATCCTGGACGGCGTCTATCAGGCCGGCCTCTGCGGCCTGCTGGACCAGCAGTATAATACCGGTCCGAGCTCGTGGTCCCACACTCAGATTGTGACTTATCGATCAGCGAAGAGGACGCTCGTAACCCTGATCGACGGGAAGTGGCGGGCGTGAATCTAAGGCACTAGCGCAATTCGAGAAGATGCGGGATGGTGCGGGCGGACGCCGGACCGGACGGGAATAATAGCCACTACCGCCACTAGAACCGCCATGAAGGTGCTTTGAGGTTTTGAATTCCGCCAAGAATTCAACATCTTACGAATTTTAGACGTGTTACTCACTTTGATAGGGACGACAATGGCGACTGGTACTGTGAAGTGGTTCAACGGAACCAAGGGTTATGGCTTCATCGCTCCTGAGGGCGGTGGCGGCGACGTTTTCGTCCATATCTCGGCGGTTGAACGCGCGGGCCTCGGCGGACTGAACGAAGGTGACAAGGTCAGCTTCGAAGTCGAGCGCGACCGCAAGAGCGGCAAGGATTCGGCCGCTCAGCTGCAAATCCTCTAGTTCTCGACGGCGGGGCCGCCGGTTTTCGGCGCGCCCCGCCTTCTTGATCTCTGCCGATCTGCCCGACAGAGCCATCGGCCCTGGCGGTTTTCTATGCTTCGGCCGCTGGCCGAGCTAACGCGGCTTGGCGCCCTTGGCGGTGTCGATGCGCGCCTTTTCAAGCTCCGCGCCTTCGGGCCCGTCCAGAGCTTCCTCGGCTTCCTTCGCCTTTTGTTCGACAGGGCCGGTCTTGACGAAGTCCTCCTCCGCTTTGCGGAAGCGACGTGCGGCGTCGTAGTCGCCCTCACCTTGAATCTTACCCATGGGGTGTCTCCTCTGGTCCTGACCAGATGAACCCTGGCCCGAGCGGCGGGGTTCCGCCCACCGCCTGGAACCGTGGAGCTTTCCCGGGCGGAAGGTGTTGTCTAGGGTCTCGAACGCCCCCAAGCCGGTCCGCCATGAACGATCCTGGTCCATCGACCCGCCCTGAGGACGGCGCCAACGAAGCGCGCCTGGAGGCGGTGCTCGAAAGCATCAGCGTCGGCTTCTATGCCTTGGATCGCGATTGGCGCTACGTGGTCTTCAACCGGGCCGCCGAGGAGTATTTCGGCGTCTCCCGAGGCGAACTCATCGGCAAGGCGATGTGGGACGTCTTCCCGCAAGGCCGGGGCGGCGTCTTCGAGCGGGCCTGTGTGCGGGCGATGGACGAGCGGATCGCCTCGCGGTTCGAAATCCCGTCGCGGGCGCGGGCCGGGCGGATGGTGGAGCTGCGCATCCTGCCCATGCGCGACGCGGGCATCGCCGTCTCCCTCTCCGACATCACCGAACGCCGACGCACCGAGGACGCCCTGCGCGCCAGCGAGGCGCGACTGGAGCTGGCGACCCAGGCGTCTCGGCTGGGGGTCTGGGAGTGGAACATCGTCACCGGCGAGATGATCGTCTCCGCCCGGGCCCGCGAGATCTGGGGCTTCGCGCCCGAGCAGGTGGTGGAGATCGAGGACATTCCCCGCGCCGCCCACCCCGAAGACGAGCCGGGAATCCTGGCCCTCTCGCGGCGCGCGATGGACCCGGAGGTGCGCGACGCCTCCCCCTATGAATATCGCATACCGCAGCCGGACGGCGCGATGCGCTGGGTCCGCGCCCAGGGCGAGCCGGTGTTCGACCCCGAGAGCGGGGCCGCTGTCCGCTATGTCGGCACGGTGGCGGACATCACGGCGGAGCGGACGGCGGCGCAGGACCTGCGGGAGTCCGAGGCGCGCCTGCGGCTGGCCATGGAAGCCGGCGGCATGGCGGTGTTCCTGCTGACCGGCGGCGGTCTGCAGGGCAGCCCGGAGCTGAACCGGCTGCTGGGCCTGGCCGCGGACGCCGAGCCCACCATGGAGGAGATCAACGCGGGCTATTATCCGGGCGAACTCGAACGCATGCAGGAGGCCTATCGGGAGGCCGTAGCGAGCCAGGCGCGAAAGGTCGAGATCGAGTACCGCTATGTCTGGCCCGACGGGCAGGTGCGCTGGCTGATGGTGCGGGCCGAGATCAACCTGAGAGCCGACGGCGAACCCCAGAGCGTTCTGGGGGTGATCCTGGACATCACCGAGCGGCGGGAGTCCGAGGAGCGGCTGAAGCTGCTGGCCCGCGAGGTGGACCACCGGGCCAACAACCTGCTGACCGTCGTGCAGGCCACCGTGGCCCTGACCTCGGCGCCGACCCCCGACGCGCTGAAGGACATCATCACCGGCCGAGTCAGGGCGCTCGCCCACGCCCACCAGCTCATCTCCGAGGCCCGCTGGCGCGGGGCGGAACTGCGCCGGCTGGTGGAGGAGGAACTGCGGCCCTACCGGCTGGGCGCGGAGGGCCGGGTGCGGTTTGGAGGGCCGGATGTCACCCTCAGCCCACAGGTGGCCCAGTCAGCGGCCATGGCGCTGCACGAACTCGCCACCAACGCGGCCAAGTACGGGGCGCTGTCACGCGCCACGGGGGAGGTCTCGGTGACCTGGACCCTGGAGGGTGAGCAGGTGACGCTGGACTGGGCCGAGACGGGCGGGCCTGCGGTGGTCGCGCCCACCCGTCGGGGCCTTGGCCTCAACATGCTGCAGCGGACTCTGGGCGGCGGCGTCGGGGGCCATGCGGTGCTGGACTGGCGGGAGAGCGGCCTGATGGCCCGGCTGAGCCTACCGCTCTCCCAACCCCGCTAAAGCAGGTCGCCGCCCGCGGCCGCGGCGGTGGTGCCGTCGCGCTCATAGGCCTTGATCACGTTGCGGCCCACCGTCCAGCGGTGAACCTCATCGGGTCCGTCCACCAGTCGCTGCGAGCGGATGTGGGTGTACCAAGCGGCCAAGGGGGTGTCGGTGGAGTAGCCGAGCGCCCCGTGCAGCTGGATGGCGGTGTCCACCACCTTGTGGACCATGTGGGCCAGGAACACCTTGGCGATGGAGTTCTCCTGCCGCAGGTCCATGCCGCGCTCGGCCTTGTAGGCGATATGCAGCAGCATCAGGCGGGCCATGTAGAGCTCGCTGGCGCAGTCGGCGAGCATCCACTGGACGCCCTGCCGCTCCGACAGCTTCTTGCCGAAGGTCTCGCGCTGGGTGACGTGGGCGGCGGCCATGTCCAGGGCCCGCTGGGCCATGGCGACGTTGTGCATGCCGTGGCGCAGGCGGCCGTAGGCCAGACGGTGCTGGCCCATGTTGAAGCCCTGGCCTTCGCCGCCCAGCAGGTTCTCGGCCGGGATCACCAGGTCCTTGATCTCGATCTCCGAGTGGCCGCCCCCCATGATGTGGCTGAGGGGGCCTTCCTTGGCCATGGTGCCGATGTCGCGCTTGATGATGTAGCCGGGGTTGGGCAGCTCGACGATGAAGGTGGAATAGCGCTGGTGGCGCGGGGCGTCGGGGTCGGTCATGGCCATGACGACGGCCATGTCGGCGGCGCTGGCGGCCGAGGAGAACCACTTCTCGCCGTTCAGGATGTAGTTCTCGTTGCCGTCCTTCACGGCCCGGGTCTGCATGCCGGTGGCGTCGGCGCCGGCCGCCTTCTCGGTCATCGAGTAGCAGACGCGCTTGTCGCCGTTCAGAAGGGGCTTGAGGTACTTCTCCTTCTGGAACTCGGTGCCGTGGGCCAGCAGGGTCAGCATGGTGGCGTCGTCGGGACCCTGACTGTTCATCGACAGGGCGCCCAGGTGGCTTTCGCCCAGCTCCATCTGCACCAGGGCGTTGGCGAGCGGGCCCAGGCCCATGCCGCCATATTCCTTGGGGATGAAGGGGAGCCAGAGGCCGGCGGCGCGGGCCTTGGTCCGCAGTTCGGCCAGGACCGTCTTGAAGGACTCCTTGTCCACCAGGCGCTTCTCGGCCGGGATGCACTCATCGTGCACCCACTGGCGCACCTTGGCGCGGATGGCCTTGGCCTCCGCCGGAATCTCGAAGTCGATGGACATGGTCGCTCTCCGCCCTGTGGTTTTCTGGTTGGGCGGAAGGGTCGACCGATCATCGGCGCGGCGCAAGCCTGCCCTGGCGTCAGAGGCGGGCGGCCAGGGCCTCCCGGTCGCCGACGAACCACAGGTGTCGGCCGCGGTTGGACTCATAGACAAAGTCGCGCAGGGGGTTGCTGGCGGCCATGTGGACGGTGATGTCGCCGACGATAGCCAGGGCCGCGCCGTAGTTCACGAACTTCTGGACGAACTCCCCGGCCAGGCGGGTGCTGAGATCGAAGAATTCGTCTGTCAGGCGGGCCGCGGGCAGGGCGATGACGTCGACCTCCGCGCCATAGGCCTCGCCGATGATGTCGGTGGCGTCGCGACCGGTGGACAGACGCGGGCCCTCAGCGTCGCACAGCCAGACGCGGACGCCGTTGAGGATCTGGAGGCTCATGGTTCGATCACCGCCGCATGGTCGCGCTTTGGCCGCTCATACCCCATATGAGCGGCGATGGCCCACGGTGGGTCAACGCCATTCCAAGGACGCCTGCATGCCGATTTCCCTCCACCAAGCCTCGATCCCGCTCTTCGTGCGTGGCCTGAAGAACCTCGCCAGCCTGCTGGAGAAGGGCGCGGCTCATGCGGCGGAGAACGGCGTCGACCCCTCGGAACTGATCGAGGCGCGGCTGGCGCCAGACATGCTGGCCCTGGCCGCCCAGGTGCAGCGCACCAGCGACACCGCCAAGCTCTCCGGTGAACGGCTGAGCGGGATCGAGGCCCCGAAGATGCCGGATGACGAGACCACCTTCCCGCAGCTGCAGGAACGGATCACCAAGACCATCGCCTATCTGGAAAGCCTGCCGGTGGCCGATGTGGACGCCGGTGAGGGGCGGACCATCACGCTCAACTTCGGACCGATGAAGCCGTCCTTCAGCGGCGCGGACTACCTGTTCGGCTTTGCGCTGCCGAACTTCTATTTCCACGTGGTGACCGCCCACGACATCCTGCGGCACAAGGGCGTGGCGATCGGCAAGCGCGACTATCTGGGCGCCGTCGCCTAGGGCTCTTGAGGGCGGCCGGCTTGTCGGCGGGCCGCCCAGCCCCTAAAGCACAGCTCTTTGCTGCGCAGGGACTTCCGCCATGAATGTTCGCGACGCCAATGGCGCCCTCCTGGTCGAGGGCGACTCCGTCACCCTGATCAAGGACCTGAAGGTCAAGGGGACCACGGTCACCCTGAAGCGCGGGACGCTAATCAAGAACATCCGCCTCACCGACGACGAGACCCAGATCGAGTGCCGTGCGGAAAAGGTGAAGGACCTCGTCCTCAAGACCGAGTTCGTCAAGAAGGCCTAGGTCGCCTCGGCGCACGGCTCATGGGCGTTGTCGCGCCCCTCAGGTGTTGGGCTCAGGCGAGACCCGCACCAGCAGCTTGCCGTCATGGGCGCCGGTGAAGAGCAGCTTCACCGCCTCGGCGGCGTTCTCCAGGCCGTCGACCGTGTGGGCCTTCCACTTGAGTTGGCCTGAGGCCACCAGGGGGATCAGCTCGGCCATCGCCTCGGCGGCGCGGGGCAGGTAGTCGATCACGATGAAGCCCTTGATCAGGATGCGGCGCATCAGGACGCGGGCGAAGTCCTTCGGCCCCGGGATCTGGCCGTCGATGTTGTAGGTGGAGATCATCCCGCACAGCGCCATGCGGCTGAAGTTGTTCATGCGGCCGATGACGGCGTCCATGATCTCTCCGCCGACGTTCTCGAAATTCACGTCGATCCCGTTGGGGCAGTGGCGGTCCAAGGCGGCGCCGACGTCCTCGTTGCGGTAGTCGATGGCGGCGTCGAAGCCGAGCTCCTCGGTCAGCCAGCGGCACTTCTCGGGGCTGCCCGCGATGCCGACGACCCGGCAGCCCTTCAGCTTGGCGAGCTGGCCGACGATGGAGCCCACGGCGCCGGCGGCGGCGGAGACAACAACCGTCTCACCCGGCTGGGGCTTGCCGATGTCCATGAGGCCGAACCAGGCGGTCAGGCCGGTGGCGCCCAGGACGCTCATATAGGCCGTCATGGGCACGCCGGGGATCTGCAGGCTGGGGCGGGCCATGGCGGCGGGGAGCACGGTATAGTCCTGCCAGCCGCCGAGGCCGGGATTGACGATCTGGCCGACCTGGAGGTCCGGGCTCCGCGATTGTTCCACGACGCCGATGACGCCGCCGCGCATGACGTCGCCGATCTCGACGGGCGGCAGGTACTGGTCCTGGTCGCTCATCCAGATGCGGTTGGTGGGGTCGAGGGACAGGTAGGTGGTGCGGACCAGGACCTCGCCGTCCTTCAGCTCCGGCGTCTGGGTCTCGACCAGTTCGAGGTCTTCGGGGCCGATCTCGCCGGTCGGACGGCGGCGCAGGATCCACTGGCGGTTGGTGGGCATGAGGAACTCTCCCTTGTTCGTTGGGGGAGACGATGCCGACCGCACGCCGGGGAAGTCGAGGGCTTAGCTGGATCGCCCGTTCATCTCGTCGCCAGCGTCCTTGGGGAGGGGGATGAAGAACAGGATGGAGATGAAGGTGATGGCGCCGATGATCACGAAGGCGGGCGCGATGGTGGCGGCGGTCATTTGGGTCTGGCCCTGGGCGACCATCAGCATGTGCAGGAGCAGGGCCGCCAGGCCGATGCCGATGGACTGCACCAATTGCTGGGCCATGGAGGAGGTGGTGGAGGCGCGGCTCATCTGGTGCTGCTCGATCTCCGCATAGGCCAGGCCGTTGAGGCTGGTGAACTGCAGGGAGCGGAAGAAGCCGCCGATCGCCAGGACCGTCAGCATGATCCAGTGGGGTGTTGAGGGCTTGAAGAAGCCGTAGGCCATGAAGCTGACCCCGACGATCACCGCGTTGACCAGCAGCACGGTGCGGAAGCCGTAGCGGCGCAGGATGGGCGGGGCGGTGGTCTTCATCACCAGGGCGCCGGCCGCCGAGATGAAGGTCATCAGGCCGGCCTGGAAGGCCGAGAGCCCAAAGCCGATCTGCAGCAGCATGGCCAGCAGGAAGGGGGTCGCTCCCATGGCCACCCGCATGAAGGCGCCGCCGATCACCGAGGCCCGGAAGGTCACCAGCCGGAAGATCGACAGGTCGATGATGGCGTGGGGATTATCCCTGGCATGGAAGCGATAGGCCACCAGGGCGGCGATGCTGGCCAGGAACAGGGCCGCCACCACGCCGGGCGGCAGGGCGTCGCGGCCAATGTTCTCGAAGCCGAAGATCAGGCCGGCGAGGCCGAGTCCCGTGAGCAGGATGCCGATCCAGTCGATGGGGGAGACGACCTGTTCCTTCACGTTGGGAACATAGGCCCGCACCAGCAGGACGCCGGCCACGGCGATCGGCAAATTCATGAAGAAAATCCAGCGCCAATCGAAGAAGGTTACGATGGCGCCGCCGACCACGGGCCCGATCACCGGGCCCAGCAGAGCGGGCATGGTCAGCACCGACATGGCGCCCACCAGCTCGTTCTTCGGGGTGGTGCGCAGCAGGACCAGGCGGCCGACCGGGCCCATCATGGCGCCGGCCATGCCCTGGAAGATGCGGGCGATGACCAGCTGGTTGAGGTTCTGGGCGAAGCCGCAGGCGGCCGAGGACAGGGCGAACAGCACCATGGCGATCATGAAGATCCGCTTGGCCCCGAACTTGTCGGCGACCCAGCCGCTGATGGGCAGGAAGACCGCCGAGGCCAGCAGGAACATGGTGATGGCCAGGTTCAGCCGCAGGGGGTCCTCATCCAGGGCCACGGCCATGGTGGGCAGGGCGTTGGAGATCACCGTGGCGTTCAGGGTCTGCATCAGCATGGCCGAGCCGATGATGGCCGGGATCATCCAGCCGCGGGTGGCGGCGGTGCTGGCGGGCGCGGCGGCCCGGGCCTCGACCGGGCCTTCGGGCTCGCTCATGCCTCCAGGCTCAGCAGCTGGAGGAGGGGGCCGGCGGCGGCGTCGAGCTGGCGTCGCGCGTCCACGGGCAGCTTGGCGAGACGGGCGGCGAGCCAGTCGTTGCGGTGTTGGCGGATGGCGTCGAGCTGGGCCTCGCCCGACGCGGTGATGGCCAGTCCGGAACGGCGGCCGTCGGTGGCGCTGTCGGCGCGGGTGATCCAGCCGGCGGCCTCCAGGCGCTTGATGTGGCCGCTCATGGTGGGCCGCGACAGCTGTTCGCTGTCGGCCAGGTCGCAGACGCCCACCCCCGGGCTGCGGGCGATCTGGGTCAGGAGCAGGGCGTCGAGGGCCGACACCCCAGCCTTCTGGGCTTCCTGGCGCAGGCGGCGCGACACCCGCAGCAGGGCCGGGCGCAGGGTTTCGGCGAGCACGACCGGATCGTCCGTCGAGGTGGGCATCGAGACTCGCCAAGATAGTTAGGTTGGCGAACTACCTATATTTGGCGATCTTGCCGGTCAAGACGCTGTTCCGCCGCGTCTCGAGCCGCACGCCGCGCCGCGCGGAGGCCGGTGATCAGGGCCAGGGTCTGGCGGCGCAGATCGCGCGCGATGGCCTCGCAGGTTTCAAGGTCGTCCTCAAAGCCGCGGGCGGCGGCCTCGCGCGCCCGTTCGCCGCCGGCGTGGACCGCCCG